>DBEXQE010000292.1:0-7087 GCA_048167245.1 Christensenellales bacterium
CTTTTTCTGATTTTGGTCGTTTCCACGGGGAATCTTGTCTTATGAACGCAATATCGGCATGGATAATGAGCATACTCGGCATAGTCATTATAGGAACTCTTATAGATCTTATTTTGCCGAGCGGAAGAATTAGCAAATACATAAAATCGATCTTCGCCACCGTTACGGTGCTTGTGATAGTTACGCCTATTCCGAGCCTTATCAGAAACAACTTCAACGTGGAAAACGGCGGTCTGATAGCGCCCGAATTCACGTTGGACGAAAATTATCTTGCATATGCGGATAAAGTCAAGATGCGGTATCTGTCCAAGGGCGTGGAAGAAAAACTTGCGGAAGACGGCTTTCGCGGCGTTTCCGTCGAGATAGACGGGAAGTTCGACGAAAACAATTCTTTGGTCATAAATTTTGTTAAGGTGAATTTGCAAAATCTTGTCATTGACGAAGATAAGCAGCATATAAATAAGTATGAGCTTATAAGAGATTCGGTTACAAAATATCTTAACGTCGAAAAAGGCGCGGTGATGATCAATGAGTAAAGACGGAAAGGTATCCAAAATATTCGATAAGTTCAAAAAAATCAAACACATAGAAATAATAATTGCGGTCATAGCGGTCCTTATAATGCTTTTTATCTACTTCGGAGCGAAATTCGGTTCGGGAACTGCTAAAAGCGATAAGACTCGGCAACAGCTGTCCGCAACCGATTATTGCGATCGGATGGAAACCGATCTGGAAGAAGCTCTCGGCGGCATTGCGGGAGTCGGCAAACTCAAACTCGTTATAAACTGGGAATCGAGCGTAGAATCGGTCATCGCGTACATAACGAGCAACGGCGGAAATTCGTCAACGTCAACGCCTCAGATAATCCAAAGCACGGGCGGCGGAAAACCGATAGTACTTAAAGAAATTTATCCGAAAGCGTTGGGAGTTATAATCGTTTGTGAAGGAGGAGGTAATGTAAGCACGAAATTGGACATTATAAACGCCGTATCGGTATTACTTGATATAACGCCTGATAAAATTAGCGTGTACGCTATGAAAAAATAAATTTGTATTAAATTATCGGAGGTATCCAATTATGCTTAGCAAGAAAAAGAAAATTTTCGTACTTGTCGGAATGGTCGCGCTTCTCGTGCTTACGGGCTGCCTGAACATTTTCCTTAACAAAGGGACGAAAAAAGTAGAAGGGTCGGGGGACGACGTTACGTATCAGAATCTGTTCGCCACGTACAGAGCCGACCGTCAAGCCACGCGCGATCAGACGATCTTGTATCTCGACGCGATCATAGCCAACGAAGCGTCCACGCAAGAAGCCGTTGCAAGCGCGGAAGCGAGCAAACTCGAAATCACGAAGAACATGGAACTCGAACTCGTGTTGGAAGGTCTCATCAAATCTCTCGGATTCGAAGACGCTTTCGTAACGAATTCCACCGAAAACGTGAACGTGATCATCAAGCAGGAAGTTCTCAGCGACGACGAAGCGAATAAAGTTCTCGACATTATTGTCAGAGAAACCGCAAAAGATGCTACCAACGTTATAATTATCCCCGTAAAATAGGGTCAAATAAATTGTAATTTTACGAATAGTATGGTATAATAAACAAAAGATTCGATAAAGAAGGACGCTTTGAATGCCGCTTAAATCCAGATATAACGCGAATTTCACGGGCGACGTTACTTACGGGAATAAAGTCGTAACGTCTATATTGGAGCTTGCCGTAAAGGAAATAAACGGAGTGGCGGGACTTCAAGGCAAAGGCGTACGAAGCGATATGGTAGGAGATACGCTGAACGTTGACGTATATATAAACGTTTATAACGGCGTGAGCTGTGCGGACGTAGCGTTCAGAGTACAGGAAAACATAAAGCGAAGCGTAGAATCGATGACCGAATTCAAAGTCGGCGTGATAAACGTAAACATTCTCGGTCTTACATTCCGCGAAAACGGATAAAAAGAACCTTACAGACTCCGAAAAGGGTCTGTACGGTTTTTTATATACTCGAACCATTTCAAAGAGGCACTTATGAGCAGGAGCGAAACCCGCGAAAATTTATTCAAACTTATATACGAGCGTTGCATGAACGGCGAAAAAAACGCTTTGACGTATTCGCTGATAGAAAACGCTACCGAAGACGAACAGCGCGGTTATCTTGACTGCGTTTATAACGGAATAGACGAAAAGATAGACTTTCTGACCGACTGCATAGCGCGTTTTGCGAACGATTTCAGCGCGGAGCGTATTTATAAGGTCGACTTGTCCATACTTCTGCTTGCAAGTTACGAAATTTTATTTATGGACGATATTCCGGATGCGGCGGCTATAAACGAAGCCGTCGAGCTGTCGAAAAAGTATTCGACCGAAAAAAGTTCCGCCTTTATCAACGGTATTTTGGCGGAAGTGAAAAAGAACAAAGAGGAACTAAGAAATGAACAACGCGAAGATAATTGACGGTAAAGCGCTTTCCGCGAAAATACGCGGCGAACTTAAACGACAGGCGCTCGAATTCGAAAAAAACAACGGAAGAAAAGCGGGACTTGCCGTGATCCTTGCGGGAGATAACGCCGCAAGCCAGGTCTACGTTCGCAATAAGATAATCGCATGCGAAGAAACGGGAATAAAGTCTTTTTCTTATTATTTGCCCGCCGACGTAACGCAGGACAAGTTACTCGAACTCATAGACGAACTGAACGCCGACAAAGCGGTCGACGGCATATTGGTGCAATTGCCTTTGCCGAAAGGTTTGGATGAAAATTATATACTGTCTAAGATCGATCCGAAGAAAGACGTAGACGGATTCCATGCCGTGAACGCGGGCAATCTGATGCTCGGAAACGCTTGTCTTACCGCATGTACGCCGTCGGGAATAATAGAACTTATAAAGTCCACGGGAGTGGAAATAAGCGGCAAACACGCCGTCGTTATAGGGCGTAGCAACATAGTAGGAAAGCCCGTGGCACTATTACTGTTGCAAAACAACGCGACCGTTACCGTTTGTCATTCCAAAACGGAAAATCTCAAAGAAATCGCGTCGTCCGCCGACATACTCGTAGTTGCGATCGGCAGAAAAGAATTCGTTACGAGCGACATGGTAAAAGACGGCGCCGTCGTTATTGACGTCGGCATGAACAGGTCCGACGGAAAACTTTACGGCGACGTTAAATTCGACGAATGTGTCGAAAAAGCGTCTTATATAACGCCCGTACCCGGCGGAGTGGGACCCATGACGATCACGATGCTTATGAGCAACACCGTCAAAGCCGCAAAACGAAATGCCTAAGGTCTTATCCGTTTCTCAACTCAATAATTATATCAAGGGCGTATTTCTCGACGAAATATTGCTTCATAACATCGATGTGTTCGGCGAGATAACGGAGTTCAACGTTTCTGGCGGGAACACTTTCATGACCGTGCGCGAAGGGAATTGCGTTTTATCCTGCATAAAATTCGGTACGCATGAAAATCTGCCGATAGGCATGAAAGTTTTATTGAGCGGCGCCGTAACCTTTTATGAAAAGGGCGGGAGAGTAAGTTTCAATATAAAAGATATAAAGCCGTACGGCGAAGGCGAAGATTTTCTGAAACTCAAAAAGTTGAAAGAAAAACTGCTTGCCGAAGGGCTTTTCGAAAACCGCCCGAAATTGCCGTCGAAAATCGGCTCGGTCGCCGTGGTTACGAGTAAAGCGGGCGCGGTCATTCACGATATACTCGGTATATTGAAAGACCGCATAAAGATCGACGTATACGTTTACGACGTCAGAGTTCAGGGCGAAGACGCCGAAAAGGAAATATCGGAAGCCGTACGAGCGATAAACCGACTTAAAAAAGTCGACTGCATTATAGTTGCGCGCGGCGGCGGAGCGTTTACTGATCTCGACGTATTCAATACCGAAAGCGTTGCGCGCGCCGTAGCCGAAAGCGCCATTCCGATAGTTTCGGCAGTCGGACACGAAACGGATTACACTCTGTGCGATCTGTGCGCGGGAACGAGAGCCGGGACTCCGAGCATTGCCGCGGAGTTTATCGCTTCCGTGAACGACGAATTGTTTTCACGCATAGAACGTTGCGCGCAAAGTATGAATAAGTTCGTTTCGGACAAACTTATCGGTACGGAAAGGCGCTTATATAAAACCTGCCATTTGATATCCGTATTGTCGGAGCGCCGCATCATAAACAGTTATAACGCCGTAAAACGCGTTTCGGAGCGCATGAGCGACACAGTCGGATCGAAACTCGAAACGGCGTATAACTCCGTCTACGATCGCGTCCGAGCCGTAAACGCCAATGCTGACGCGCTTATAGAAGACAAGAGCAGAAAATACGGCGATCTGGATAAAAAGCTCGATATGCTAAGTCCGCTCAAAATTCTGTCGAAAGGTTATGCGCGGATCAAAAAAGACGGCGTAAACGTTTTCAGAGCCGCGGAAATAGATAGATCGGATGAGATAAGCATCGTTATGGCGGACGGAACGCTTCTTGCGGAAGTTACGGATAAAAAGGCTTTATAGGTGAAATACAATGGAATTCGAAAAGAAACTCGATGATCTCGAAAAAATCACGACAAGACTCGAAGATAAGAATTTATCTCTCGAAGAAGGGATAAAATTATACGAAGAAGGCTTGGCGCTCACGAAAGAATGTCTGAAAAGCCTTTCCGAAAGTCGCGGCAAGATAGCGCTTATCCGCAAAGAAATGGATAAGTTGACGGAAGAGCCGTTCAACGATTGATTTAAGGGAGCAGTCATGTCGTTTGCCGAAGATTTGAAGATAAAAAAAGACGAAGTCGAAACGTTTTTGCGCGAGATCTCTTTTGAAGAAATGCCCGAGCCGCTTAAATCGAGCGTTAAATACAGCTTGCTTGACGGCGGCAAGCGAATTCGTCCGATCTTGTTTTTGGAATGCTTTCGTATGTTCGGCGGAAAACCGACCGAAAGCGTCAAAAAATTCGCGTGCGCGATCGAATGCGTGCATATATACTCGCTTATTCACGACGATTTACCGTGCATGGACGACGACGATTTTCGTCGCGGAAAGCCGACAAATCATAAAGTCTACGGCGAAAACATTGCGGTACTGGCGGGCGATGCGCTCCTTAATTTGGCATACGAACTCATATTCGACGCCGTAAAACTTTCGGGATATGACAAGAAGTATATCGAAGCGGCAACAATGTTTTCCGATAGTATAGGCGGCAAAGGGCTTATCGCGGGACAGACGCTCGATATCGTTTCGGGAAAAGAAGCTATGACCGCCGAGACGCTCGACTATATTTACAAACATAAGACGGGAGATCTGATAAAAGCCGCAATGGTCGCGGGGGCTACGATTGCGGGAGCGGACGATGATGAAATAAAATCGGTTTCCTCTTATGCCGACGGGTTCGGATTCGCTTTTCAGATCAAAGACGATTTACTCGATTACGAAGAGTATCAAAAAGGTTCCGATAACGATTACGTAGCCGTTTTCGGAGAAACAAACGCGAAAAAAGCGCTCGACGATAATATCGGAAAAGCCGTAAAAGCTCTCTCGGAATTGAATTGCGATACCGAATTTTTGAAAAATCTGGCGTTGCGATCGGCTGTACGCAAACAATAACTCTATTCTATGGAATATAAATATCTCAACATTATTAATTCTCCGAAAGATCTGAAAGAACTGTCGTGTTCTCAGCTTAAAGATTATGCGGCAGAACTCAGATCGTTTATCACGGAGACCGTTATGCGGCAGGGCGGACATCTTGCGTCGAATTTGGGAGCGATCGAGCTTACCGTTGCTTTGCATTACGTTTTCGACGCGCCGCAAGACAAACTTTTGTTCGACGTGGGACACCAAACTTACGCGCACAAAATCATTACGGGACGGAAAAGAGGTTTTGCTTTGCTCCGCACGAACGACGGCGTGAGCGGCTTTCCGAATATAAACGAGAGCGAATACGATGCGTTTACTATGGGGCATAGCAGTACGTCTCTTTCCGTCGGCTTGGGAATGGCGCGCGCAAGGGATCTTAAAAACGATGATTACAGAGTGGTGTCCGTTATAGGCGACGGCGCGTTTACGGGCGGAATGGCGTTCGAAGCGCTGAACGACATAGGAGCGAGCGGCACGAGAATGATCATAGTGCTTAACGACAACGAAATGTCGATTTCCAAAAACGTCGGCGCGCTCTCCAATTATCTTACAAAACTCAGGTTAAGCAAACGTTATTCGAGATTCAAATCGCAAGTAAAGCGCGGGATCGCTTCATTACCGTTTTTCGGCGATAAACTGATGCGTTGCGCGGAAGTAACGAAAAATTCATTAAAAGCCGTAATGCAGACGAAAATCATGTTCGAGCAGATGGGTATAAAGTATTACGGACCGTTTGACGGACACGATCTGCGCGGACTTATAGACGTATTTTCGGGCATTAAGGACAAAAACGAACCCGTGATCATTCACGTTTCGACGCATAAGGGGTTCGGGTATTCCGCCGCCGAAAAAAATCCGGATAAATTTCACGGCGTTTCGCCCGAAGATGCGAAAAGCTGTTTTTCGTTTTCGGAGATAGTCGGCAAACAGCTATCCGATTTTGCCGATAACGACAACCGCGTCGTAGCGATAACGGCGGCAATGGCTGACGGAACCGGGCTTTCCGAATTCGCGCTCAGGCATAAGAATAGATATTTCGACGTGGGGATCGCCGAACAGCACGCCGTTACTATGGCGGCGGGGCTTGCGAAAGAAGGCATGAAACCGTATTTTGCCGTTTACTCGTCGTTTTTACAGCGAGGATACGATCAGATAGTGCATGACGTATGTTTAAGTGCGTTGCCCGTAACTTTTCTCGTGGATCGCGCAGGAGTCGTGGGCGCAGACGGAGTTACGCACCAAGGGATCCTCGATCTCGGTTACTTGGGCATGATCCCGAATATGACGGTTTGCTCGCCGAAAGACGGCAACGAACTCAAAGAAATGTTAAGATGGTCGCTCGGATTTAACGCTCCGCTTGCAATAAGGTATCCTAAGAGCTACTCGAAAGAGTATGACGCGACGACGGAAATAACTTTCGGTAAATGGGAAGTAATTAAACGCGGAAAGAATAAAATTCT
>DBEXQE010000293.1:0-5751 GCA_048167245.1 Christensenellales bacterium
GAAATTTGTTTTCTCTCTCTTTTGGTATAGTATCGGTTTGTTTTATCTGTTGAAATTCTGCGTGCGCTTGGGTCCTACGCCTATCATCGAAACTTTGCAGTCAACGTTTTCTTCGATAAGTTTCACGTACTTTTGCGCGGCTTTCGGCAGATCTTCGAAACGCGTAACGTTTCCTATATCTTCCGTCCAGCCTTCCGTTTCTATGTATACGGGTTTGCAGTCTTTGAGTTCTTCGATATCCGACGGAAAGTCTTTGATCGTTTTGCCGTTTTTCTCGTATCGAGTACAGATTTTAAGCGTTTTGAGTCCCGTAAGCGTATCGAGCTTATTCAAAGCAATTCCCGTAAGCCCGTTTACGCGGACGGCGAACCGAAGTATAACTGCGTCGAGCCAACCGCAACGGCGGGGGCGACCCGTGGTCGTTCCGAATTCCTGACCTACGTTTCTTATTCTCTCTCCGATCTCGTCGTTCAGTTCGGTGGGGAAAGGTCCTTTACCGACGCGCGTCGTGTACGCCTTTGCTATTCCCAGACAGTCTTTTATGAGCGTGGGACCTATGCCCGCGCCGACGCAGAAGCCGCCCGAGATAGGGTGGGAACTCGTTACGTAAGGATAAGTGCCTACGTCCAGATCGAGCAACGCACCCTGAGCGCCTTCGAACAGTACGTTTTTACCTGCTTTTATGGCGTCGTATACGAGAACCGACGTATCCGTTACGAAACTTGCAAGTCTTTCGGCGTAACCGTTGTACTCTTTCAGTATTTCTTTGAAGTCAACGGGTTTACCGCCGTACAATTTCGTAATTATATCGTTCTTTATGTTTACGTTGCGCTTTAACTTTTCTTCGAATACCTGTTTGTCGATAAGGTCGCACATTCTTATTCCGATGCGCTCGGCTTTGTCCATGTAGCAGGGACCTATGCCTTTTTTCGTCGTTCCTATATCGCCTTTGCCGCGCGCGTCTTCGCTCAGTCCGTCCAAAATAATGTGGTAGGGCAGTATTACGTGCGCTCTCGCGTCGATTTTAAGGCGCGATACGTTTATGCCGCGCGAAGTCAATCCGTCGATTTCTTCGAGTATGACTTTCGGGTCGACTACGGTCCCGTTGCCTACTATGCAATCGGTCCCTTCGTACAGGATACCGCTCGGAATAAGGTGCAGTTTATAAGTTTCGTCGCCTACGACTACGGTGTGTCCCGCATTGTTTCCGCCTTGCGCGCGAACGACCATATCCGCGGACTCGGCGAGTATATCTATTATTTTTCCCTTTCCTTCGTCGCCCCACTGAGCGCCGACAAGCGCGGTTACAGACATTTATTTAACTCCCTCCGTTAGCAAAAAATACCGTTCTATTATAAACTATCCTACGCTATTAGTCAAGGGAAACGGCAGGCTCTTGCTCCCGAGTTTCGTTTTTTAAGTTCGAAAACGCGACCGACATCATAAGTTTTATGCGGTTTATCTGATTTACTTCGCTTGCGCCGGGGTCGTAGTCGACGGCGACGATATTCGCTTTGGGATTGTGCTGTTTCAGAACTTTCATGACGCCTTTGCCCGTTACGTGATTGGGCAGGCACGCGAACGGTTGCATGCAGATTATGTTGTTTACGCCGCCGTGCATAAGTTCGAGCATTTCCGCGGTCAGAAACCAACCTTCGCCCGAAATGTTGCCGAGAGAAACGATCTTTTCGGTTTCTTTCGCCATTTCCGCGATATGCGTCGGCGCGCCGAATTTAGTGCCTTTAAGCGCTTTCAGCATCGGTTTTTTGACTTGTTCTATGTACCAAATCGCTATGTCGCTTACGAATTTTTTCTTTTTCGTACCGTCGAGCAATTTGCGCTTTATGGTGTCGTTGTAGAACGCGTACATGAAAAAGTCGAGAAGATCGGGGACTACGGCTTCGCCGCCTTCTTTTTCGATAAGATTTATGACCTGATTGTTCGCAAGCGGGTGGAACTTGACGAGAATTTCACCGACTACTCCTACGCGCGGTTTTATTTCGTCCGTAACGGGGAGTTCGTCGAAATCTTTTACGATCGCCGCCGCGTTTTTCGCGAAATTATTGACGCCTTTTTCGAGTTGCGAGCAGATCTCGGCGTTCCATTTTTCGTATAACGCGTTTGCGCTTCCCTTTACTTTTTCGTAGGGACGCGTTTTGTACAGCACGCGCATAAACAGGTCGCCGTATAAAATAGACGTTATCATCGCTTTCATGAGCGGCAACGTGATCTTGAATCCCGGGTTCTTTTCGAGTCCGACGAAGTTCAGCGAGATCACGGGGACCTGACCCATATTCGCTTGTTTCAACGCTTTTCTGAGCAGTGCTATGTAGTTAGTGGCTCTGCAACCGCCGCCCGTCTGAGTTATCATTACCGCCGTGCGGTTTAAGTCGTAACCGCCGTTCTGCAATGCGTCGATAACGGAGCCGACCGTTATGATAGTGGGGTAGCACGCGTCGTTATTTACGTATTTAAGCCCCGTTTCCACGGTGGTGGGGCTGTCTTTAAGCACTTTTATATCGTAGCCGAAACGCTTTACCGCGCTCTCCAAAACGGTAAGGTGGATAGGGGAGATCTGCGGCGCAATGATAGTGTAGTTCTTTTTCATCGGCTTCGTGAACAGCACTCTGCCTTGCGGCGCGGGCAACTGTTTAACCGCGCGTATATGCTTTATCTCGCGCTCTTTGAGCACAGCCATTAGCGAGCGCACGCGTATTCTTGCCGCTCCGAGATTGTTTACTTCGTCGATTTTCAGGACCGTGTAAATTTTGTTCGCGGCTTCCAACAGCTCCTGGACTTGATCGGTAGTAACGGCGTCGAGTCCGCAACCGAACGAGTTGAGTTGAACAAGGTCGAGACAGTCGGTCTTGCGCACGAAATTCGCCGCCGAGTAGAGCCGCGAGTGATACATCCACTGATCGACTACTCGGATCGGACGCTCGACTTTCGACAGGTGGCTCACGCTGTCTTCCGTCAGAACGGCAAAACCGTAAGCGTTTATCATTTCGGGAATTCCGTGATTTATTTCGGGGTCTACGTGGTACGGTCTGCCGGCCAAAACTATGCCGTGCTTTCCGCTCTTTTCGAGCATTTCGACCGTTTTTTCTCCTTCTTTGCGTACGTCCGACTTGAATTTCTCGTCTTCCGCATACGCCGCGTCCACAGCCGCGTAAATTTCTTTCGACGGAATTTCGGGCAGTTCTTCGCAAAGCCTTTCTTTAAGCCGTTTGGGGTTGGAGTACGGCAGGAACGGAGCCATGAATTTTACGTCTTTTCCGAAAACTTCCGTCATGTTGTTGCGGATAACTTCGGGGTACGTGCTCACGACGGGGCAGTTGTAGTGATTGTCCGAGTTCGGGTCGTCGATCATTTCGTACGGCAGACACGGGTAAAATATGAATTTTATTCCCTTGTTCACAAGGCTCGTAATGTGTCCGTGTACGAGTTTCGCGGGGTAGCAGACCGATTCCGACGGCATCGTTTCTATGCCGAGATTGTACACGGCTCGCGACGAACGCGGAGAAAGTTCCACGCGGTAGCCGAGCTTCGTGAAGAACGTGAACCAGAACGGATAGTTTTCGTACATGTTGAGCACGCGCGGCAGTCCGACGGTCCCGCGCGGCGCTTTGTCGGCATCGAGCGGTTTGTAGTACGCAAACAGCCGCTTGTATTTGAATTTGAAAAGATTCGGGAGCGGTTCTTCTTTGACTTCGGTTTGATTGCCGCCTTTTTCGCATCTGTTGTTCGAAATAAACTGCCGCCCGTCGGAAAATTCCGAGATCGTCAGAAGGCAGTTGTTGCCGCATTTTCCGCAACGACGCGAAAACTTTTTGACGGATAAATTTTCGATTTCTTCTTTCGATTTGAGAGCGCTTTTGCCGCCCTGATAGTTGTTTCGGCTCAACAGCGCCGCGCCGTAAGCGCCCATCAGACCCGCTTTGTCGGGGCGAACGACTTCTCTGCCGGAAATAAGCTCGAACGCGCGCAACACGGATTCGTTAAGAAACGTTCCGCCCTGAACTATGATCTTTTCGCCCATTTCGTTGAAATCGCGCAATTTAATGACCTTGAACAACGCGTTTTTGACTACGGAGTACGCAAGCCCAGCGGAAATATCCCCGACGGTCGCGCCTTCTTTCTGCGCTTGCTTTACGCGCGAATTCATAAACACCGTACAGCGCGAACCGAGATCTACTGGCGAGAGCGATCCGAGTCCTTTTTTCGCGAATTCTTCCGCAGTGAGTCCGAGCGCGGACGCGAACGTTTCGATAAAACTTCCGCAACCCGACGAACACGCTTCGTTGAGCAGAATGTCGTGGATAACGCCGTCCTTTATACGCAGACATTTCATATCCTGTCCGCCTATGTCGAGAATGAATTCCACTCCCGGAAGAACGGTGTTGCTCGCCGTTTGGTGCGCCATCGTTTCTATTTCGCCGTCGTCGATATTGAGCGCCGTTTTTATGAGCTGTTCGCCGTATCCCGTTATCGTGGAACGACCCACGAACGCGTCGGCGGGCAGAAGCGAATAGATCTCTTTTACTACGTTCATCACGCTTTTCAGCGGATTGCCGCTGTTCGAACCGTACCATGAATAGAGCAGTTCGCCGTTTCCGTTTATAAGCGCGACTTTCGTAGTCGTGGAACCCGCGTCGACGCCCATAAAGCACGCACCCTTATGCGACGCGATATCCGCGGTCGGAATTTTCGTTTTAGAATGGCGCTCGCGGAACGCCGCAAGTTCTTCTTCGCTGTCAAAAAGGGCGGGGAGTCGTTCGACTTCCGTTACCTTGATCTTGTTCATGAGTTCGATTTTTTCGAGCAGTTCGGCGGAAGAAAATATTTCTTTTCCCGAAACCGCCGCGCCGATGGCGTTGAATACTTCCGAGTTTTCGGGGAATATCGCTTCTTCGGGATCAAGAGTTTCGACAAAGCGTTTGCCGAGTTGTGGCAGAAAGTGAAGCGGTCCGCCGAGAAACGCTACGTGTCCTTTTATCGGCTTGCCGCACGCGAGTCCCGAGATCGTCTGATTTACGACCGATTGAAAGACGCTCGCCGCGATGTCCGATTTTTTCGCGCCGTCGTTGATGAGCGGCTGAATGTCCGATTTTGCGAATACGCCGCACCGCGAAGCGATAGGGTAGATCATTTCCGCTTTTTCGGCAAGAGTGTCAAGCCCTTTCGCGTCGGTGTTGAGTAAGCTCGCCATTTGATCGATGAATGCGCCCGTGCCGCCCGCGCAAGTGCCGTTCATGCGCTGTTCCACGCCGCCCGTGAGATACGTTATTTTAGCGTCTTCGCCGCCGAGTTCGATAGCTACGTCTGTTTGCGGTATCAGAAATCTTATCGCCGCAACGCCCGCAACGACTTCCTGTATAAACGGTATGCCGAGCCATTCCGAAACGGATATGCCGCCGCTTCCCGTTACCATTATCGAGAAATCGTCGTATTTTTCGAGTACCTTTTTGAGAACTTGCGATATCGTGGCTTTTATGTCCGAAAAGTGTCTTTGATAGCTTGAAAATACTACTTTGTTTTCGTTGTCGAGTACCGCGGTCTTAACGGTCGTAGAGCCTACGTCAAGACCTATCGAGTATTGTTTCATTAAGTAAACCCCTGTGTCGAAGTAAAAAAATATACTTCACTATTATATATCGAAAATAAAAGTCTGTCAATAAATTGACAAGCCGCGCGGAAAGGTGTATAATAATTGAGTTGTGTCTGTGCGGAGGTGGCGGAATTGGCAGACGC
>DBEXQE010000294.1:0-13795 GCA_048167245.1 Christensenellales bacterium
TCAACTTCGCGTTCTGCTTTTTCACGCCTTTCATTACGGCGGACACTATCCCGCCTTCCACGGTAAAAAGGCGCACGAGCTTATCCGATTCGCGGTAGTCCGTCGCCTTTAAGAGTATTGCCGTGTAATTTTCCTGTTTCAACGAAATCAGTCTCTCCTGTGATCCGTTTCTTCGCTCTCGCCCGAAAAGCCGTCGCCGTACAGATCGTTAAACAGCATATAGTAGCCGGGTTCGCCCGATCGCTCGAACAGTTGCCATATAAGCCCCGCCATAGGGTCTATGCCGCTTCCGCCGCCGTTGATGCCGCCGTAGCCGCCGAGTCCGTCAAAGCCGTTAAAGAACATATTCCGCCTCCTTCTGCTTTCAATATGCGCAAAAGAGATCGAATCTATGCGTCAAAGACGGAAATTTTCGGACTATGTTACAGATTCTTTTTGCCGTCGTAGCCTATATCGCTGAGCACGCTTTTTTTGTTGCGCCAATTATCGCGCACTTTAACGAACAGTTTCAAGTAAACTTTCGCGCCGAGCAGTTTTTCTATATCCGCGCGCGACTTTTCGCCTATCGTTTTCAGCTTTTCGCCGCCTTTGCCGATTATTATCTGCTTATGCGAATCCTTTTCGCAGATTATATCCGCGTCTATGTTGACGATCCTGTCCTGAACGACCATCGACTGAATATAAACGCCTATGCCGTGCGGGATCTCGTCCTGCAAGTAAAGGAGCGCCTTTTCGCGTATGATCTCGCAGATAAGATACCGTTCAGACTTGTCCGTTATCTCGTCGGGCGAGAAATAGCAGTCCCCTTCGACGAGTTCGCCTTGAAGATAATTTTTCAGAAGTTCGATATTTTCGCCCGTCTTGCACGAGCAAGGTATTATCTCTTTGAGCGCGGCGCGCCCGTCATCTTCGCGCGTCAGATACGCGAGTTTCGAAAGCATCGGATAGACTTTTTCGTACCCGACGAGATCCGTCTTGTTTATAACGAGATACACGGGGATCCTGCGCCTTAAATACTTTTCTATGAATTCGGTTTCGCCGTCGCTTAATCGCTTTGTCGCGTCCAGGACTATGACAATCGCGTCCACGTCGGTCGCCGCGACGTTTACCGCGCGGTTCATGTACTCGCCGAGCTGCGTTTTCGGAGCGTGAACGCCCGGGGTGTCGACGAAGATCATCTGATAATCCCGCGTCGTTACTATGCCGAGAATTTTATCGCGCGTAGTCTGAGCCTTGGGCGAAACTATCGAGATCTTTTCGCCGATAAGGCAGTTCATAAGACTCGATTTGCCGACATTCGGCTTTCCCAAAATAGCAATAAATCCCGACTTCATTTATAAGTTTCCGTCCCTTGTCAAGTTCAGTGAATCCAATATTTTTTCTTCCTTTTCGCGCATAACTTCTCTGTCGCTTTCTTCGACGTGGTCGTAGCCGAGCAAATGCAGAAGTCCGTGCAGGAACAGATACGCTCTCTCGCGCTTTTCCGAATGTCCGTACTCAGCCGCCTGCTCTTTCGCCACTTCGTCGCAGACGACCACGCTCCCGAGCGTTACGCAACCCGTTTCGCCGTCGTAATCGGCGGGATAATTCGCCTGCGTAAACGGCTTTATTTCATCGAGC
Source organism: Christensenellales bacterium (assembly GCA_048167245.1). Classification (GTDB taxonomy): domain Bacteria; phylum Bacillota; class Clostridia; order Christensenellales; family Pumilibacteraceae; genus RACS-047. Next base: position 1,621 of record DBEXQE010000294.1, read on the forward strand.
ATGGGATAACTCAATACGTCCGTTACGGCGTCCTTTCCGCGCGTGCGCGAATTCAACTCGCGTATCCCGTCCTTGCTTTCGAACACGAGTTCGACTTCCGCGTCGCCCGAAAGCCCGAGCGCCGCTTCCGCCGCTTCCGCGACTTTTACGTACAGTTCGTCTGTATTGTCCGTTAAGATCTTTATCATGTTTATTTTCCGCTCGGGTATTGTAATCTCTTATGAAACAACCCGCCGTACGCGTCGATGATCGTCTGCTTGATGAGATCCAGGTCGCGCATAGAGATATCGCAGTTGTCGAACTGCCCCGCTTCGATACGGCTTCGGATAAGCCCCGTTAAAAGTTTATCCACCTTTTCGCCGTCCGGATCGGTCATGGCGCGGATAGCCGCTTCGCCCGTGTCGCAAAGCATGATTATAGCCGCGACTTTCGTTACGGGCGTTACGCCGTGATAGCTGTATTCGTACGGATCGACTTCGCTGTCGGTCAGCTGTTTCGCTTTGTTGTAGAACACGGGAATAAGCAGAGTCCCGTGGTGCTGAACGGTTACGTGGCTTACTTCGTACGGGATCCTGTTTTCGTTGCAGATACGGAGTCCTTCCGTCGTGTGCGAACGTATTATATCCGCCGAAACTTCGGGCAACAGCTGATCGTGCGGGTTCACTTCGCCCTGATTTTCCTTGTAATACTGCGGGTTCATCAACTTGCCTATGTCGTGATAGTAGGCGCACGCCCGCGCGAGATACGGATTTTCGCCTATCGCCGTTGCGCAAAGTTCCGCGAAATTCGCGACCGCCTGGCAGTGGTTGAACGTTCCCGGCGCCTGAGTTCTCAGCATTTTTATAAGTTTGGAATTGTGGTCCGTAAGCTCCACGAGCCGCGAGTTCGTAACGAGATTGAACGCTACTTCGACGATCGGTTGAAGCACAAGTCCCAGAACTATCGGGGAATATACGCTTGCGACGGCGTAAAGAATAACGCGCAAGAGCCTGTCTTCTTCGACCCCGTCCGTATACAGGCAAAGCAGAATGAACGCGAGCGAAGCCGTTCCGACCACAAGCCCTTTTAAGATATAATTGTAGCGTTTCGTGTCGCCCGATATAAGGTACGCCGCCATCGTTCCGCCCGTTATACCGACTATGAACATTGCTACGATCTCTCTTAATGGCAACGTTCCCCCGCCGGTGCGGCTGAACAAAAGCGTATAAATAATAAGGAATATCGAGAACAGATTTCCGACGAACGCGTCGCGGCGCTTGGATATCGGCGCGACTATGAACGCGACGAGATATATCGGCATTATCAGCACGTCCACAAGCGATATGAACACGCAGATAAAATAATTGAGAATAATGGCAAAATTCACGGCGTACAGCGCTTTCGTATTCGCAACGAGTTCACGGCGCGAGTAGATCGTGTACACGAACAGCGCCGACAGAATAAATACGATACCCGCGCAGTACATAGTATAAGAAAGCGCGGGAGAAGCGAATTTCAGCTTGTCCACGAAGATGAATTTGAGTATCGTCGCGCAGGACGTAACTATCATAGCGCCGACGAAAAACAATACGGCGTTTATAAAATGATACTTGTCAAGCGGCACTCTGCCTATCGGCTGACTCTTTTGCATTTCCATAATAAACTTAAAACCCCTTAATACAGCTTGGCTCCGCCGCCCCGCTGTTTGTTCGGCGCGGGCGAAGTCGTCGCTTTTTCGTAAGCCGCGACTATCTTTTGAACGAGTTCGTGGCGCACGATATCTTTTTCGGTCAGACGGCATATCCCTATACCGTCGATGTTTTTCAGAATTCTCACGGCTTCTTTAAGTCCGCTCTTTTTGCCTTCGGGCAAGTCTATCTGCGTTTCGTCGCCGTTTACTATCATGCGACTGTTCTCGCCCATACGCGTGAGAAACATTTTCATCTGCTCGCTCGTAGTGTTCTGAGCTTCGTCCAAAATTATGAACGCGTTCGAGAGAGTTCTGCCGCGCATATACGCGAGCGGCGCTATCTCGATAATGCCGCGTTCGATGAGTTTCGCATAGCTGTCCACTCCGAACATTTCGCGCAACGCATCGTACAGCGGGCGCAGATACGGGTCTACTTTGTCTTGCAGATCGCCGGGCAGAAATCCGAGCTTTTCGCCCGCTTCTATCGCGGGACGCGTCAGGATTATCCTGTCGACTTCGCCGCGCTTGTACGCCGCCACCGCCATAGCCGTAGCAAGATACGTCTTGCCGGTTCCCGCGGGACCGACTCCGAAAACTATCGTGTTGTTCTGAATGAGCTTCACGTAATCGCGCTGACCGAGCGTCTTGCACTTTATCTGCTTACCGCGAGCCGTTACGGCGATCGTGTCTTTCGAGAGATTCATTATCTCTTCGGGCATATCGAGCCGTATCATATCGAGACTTTGCCGAACCGTAAGGCGGTTGACTTCGAACCCCGAGCGAAGCAGTTCGATCAGCTTTCTCAGCAGAAGTTCGGCTGTTTTCGCGTCGTATTCCGAACCGCGCACGCAGATATTCCCGTTAAGCGCGGAGATCTTTACGGGCAGAAGCTCTTCGATGAGCCTTACGTTTTCGTCGTAAGTGCCGAAAAGTTTCGGCATTACGTCGTCGTTTATTTCTATCTCGGCAATATGATCCATGATTTTTTCGGGTAAAGCGAGCTTTATTCTCCTTTCTTACTTCGAGCTATGAGCATTTCGGCTTCCATATAAACGTTTATTCTGTACATATCTTCGGATATCCGCGTCAACGTGTACGACGATGCGATCTCCGCACCGCCCGCCTTGACTATCATCTCGTCGAGGATCAGCGTCTTGAAATATTCGGCGCGCTCGTCAAGGTCGTAAACTCTTTCTTCTTCCGTTACTTCGTAAAACACGGTGCGCCGCAGTTTAAGCGGAACGAACAGCCTTTCGAAAACGTCTGCGGTTTCGGTTTCCGTTTCGAACTTTTCGAACCCGTGCTTTTCCTTGCCCTTTATGTTCAGTCCGAAAAGCGTGTAGCGCGAGCTTTTATAAGTTTTTCCCGTTCGCACCGAAACATTCTCTTTGAGCGAAAACGTTTCGGTCTTTGCAAAAGCCACGGTGCCGTAAACTTCGCCTTTCGCTTCCGTGCGGGTCTTGTTCCCTTCCGCGTCCACGGAATACGCGCCGATCAGCGTTTCGCCTTTTTTCACGCGCGAGCCTATCGAAACGAGCGTCGTGCCCGCCGAATTTATTATGCGCGTAACGGTCGCGTCGTAGTCGGAGCAAACGTCTGAAAACTCCTGCTTCTGCGGCGGAAGAAAGTCCGTTTCTTCCACGACGGTAACTCTGACCGTCCCGCCCGAGATCTCCACGCTGCTCTCCAAAACGCCGTCTATCGCGTTCACCGCGTTACGCACTCCGTCGCGGTCGATCCTGCCGCGCGGCTTCCCTCGGGAAACTCCGACTTCCACGAGCGCGCGCTCGATCGTGAGCGTGTCGACCTTTTCGTTGCCGGCTACGTCAACGTGCCAGATAAGCCCGTACCCGAGCCATAAAGCCGCCGAAAAAACGACGACGCCGACTATAAGTCCTATGCGGCTTAAACACGCCGAGAAAAACGCTTTGGCGTCCGTGCGCTTTTCTACGGTATAATTATAACACAGTCTTTCGAAAATAGCAAAAGTTTTATCGCTATGTTTTTTAGCGACGCAAAAGTTCATAACGGACGGCGAGATCTTATTCAGATCGAAAATTTCCACGCCGCCGGCGCTGAGTTCGTTCAACAGCCGCGTCTGATTAAAGCCGTCTACTCTTATACGGACGGAATTCGCTCTCATTTACAATTCCTCCGTAATAACCGACCTGATTTTACCGACTATTATGACCGTGTTGTTTTCAAGCTCTTTTATGCTCAGACCTTCGCCAGAAACAACGATGCGTTTGCCTTTGAGTCCGAGCGCGACTTCGTTTTCGCCGACGCTCAGAACGCGCTTGAAGCCTTCGCAGTAAACGGCGTTTCCGTTATAGTCTATTATCTGATAACCGTTCGCTATCGACGAAGCATCCAAGCCGAGCGTCGCCGCAACTTCTTTGAAAAAACTCATGATAAAAAAACCGCCTTTACGGGCGCACCCGTCCCGTATAAATAGTTTATGAAAAAGGCGGCGCGGATAGAATTGTTTTTGCTAAAAGCAAGTTGATCACGAGCATAGCGCCCAAGCCGAGAACAAGCCCCGCTATGTTTTTGACGGTTATTTTTTCCTTGAAACAGATCGCGCCCACGACCGTGGACACGGTCATCGTTATCGCGCTCGAAACGGGAAACAGCACGACCGACGGGACCGTTTTCGCGGCGAGAGTTACGACCGTCGAAATCGTGAAAACGGCGGCGGCGAGCAACGCTCCGAACAGATAGAGTTTTTTGTCGAGCCTTTCGATTTTGTTATCCTTGCCGAGCGAGAACGCAAGCATGACCGCATACAGTATGACGGCGTTCACGGCAAACGTGAGAAACGAAAAGAAAAACACGTTGCCGTCGGGTTCTTTGACCGCGAACAGTTTTTGGAGCACCATGACGGCGCCGTTCGCAAGAAACGTAGTCAGAAGCAATAAAAGCGTTCCGAAAGAAAATTTTCCGTAAGTCGCGCCCGACCCCGAGATCATAAAGCATGCCGAAACAATGAACAGTAAAAGTCCGCCCCATTGCCATAGGCTCATCGGCTCGTCGAACAGAAAAATTCCGAATATGCACGGGATTATCAGCCCGCCCATCGAGAACAGCGTTACGAGCGACAGAGTGCAACGCTTGACGGCGTTCAGGTTCGCGAAAAGGTCTACCGCCAAAAATATCCCGACGCCCGCCGCGCATAACAGCGTAAACGGCGTAAAGCCGCTAAATCCCGCGATCGCGAGCGCGACAAGTCCTATCGCCGCGCTGACCGTATTGTAGTATCCCGCATAGTGGAAAAAGGTCATCTTCCCGCCGATAAGACCGCTCGCCCGCTTGGAGCAGTTAGATTGCAGAACGCGCATAAGAGCTATTATAACGAAATACAGGATCTCCATAACGGTTAATATTTTATACCGTACGGGCAGAAAGCGCAATATCGTTTCGGGAATAAATATTATCCGATATGGAAATAAATTTGACTGTTTGCCGCCGCGGTGATATAATTTAAGTATGAACGATACCGTTAAAATAGCGTCCGTGTTCGAAAAGGGTCGCGCAGTGCGTCCGCGCGGAGAAACGAAGTATTACGAAAACTCCTGCAACTGGCTGTTCATAGTCCTGGACGGCTACGTGTCGTATGCCGACAACGAACGCGAAGTCGACCTTTGCAAAGATTTTTTATACGTTCTGCCCGCGGGAAAAACGTTCACGCTCGTCAACCCGCCGCAGGGCGGTCCCGACCACGTATACGTGCTTTTGAGTTGCAATCCGCCGATACGCGAATTTATTTCCATGGATCTTACCGAAAACGAATTTCTGCGCGACACGGCGAAACTTATAGAAAAATACGTTAAAAAGTCCGACTCCGCCGCGCTCATTTCCCTGCTCGAAGCCGCGCTCGGCTACGTAATGACGAACGTTTCCGAAAGCGATCTTCTCGCAAAGCGAGTAAAACGGTACATAGACGAAAACGCGCCCGCGTTCGACATAAAGCGCGTGTGCGAAAAATTCAGTTATTCGCGGCGGTATCTCGACATGAAATTCAAGGAGTCCTATGGCGTTACGGTCGATAAATACGGCGCGGAAAAAAAGTTCGCGTTCATTCTCAACGAAGTAATAAAAAAAGTCCCGCTCGAAGCAATATGCAGGGAAACGGACTATTCTTCCGCGGCAAATCTCAGCCGCGATTTCAAAAAGCGGTTCGGAATGCCGCCGCTCGCTTATCGGCAATTTCTCGAAAAGCGGTAATAAATCCTATTCTATCGTGTCTTCGCCGACGCTCAAAAGCCGTTCGACGAAAACGTTCTCGTCGTCTACGCCTATCACGCGCACGAGACTGCCCTTTTCGATCGGCGTTTTCGAGCTTACGAAAAAATTCACGTCGTTTATCGACACGTGCCCCGTAAGGTCGATATCGGTGGTAGCCACGCCCGTCAGATTTTTAAGATACGCGTATCCCGATCCGCGCGTCATGACGGGACTTTCGTCGAGCGCGAGAGTCAGCGACTGAACGAGCCAATTGCGTTTCTGCGTGAAAAGCGCGACCGAATGAGCCGCAAACAAAATAACCGCGACAAAAAACGCTATCCAAAACAGAACGCCGACGCTTCCGCTTGCCAACATTCTTATCACGGTACCCGCAATTATGAGCGCGCTTCCGCACGACGCGGCAAAACCGTTCGTCGTCTGAAAAAATTCGATTACAACGAACATAAGACCGAGCGTAAGACACATAAACGCCGAAACGCTCATACCTTCGAATAATTCGATAAAAGAACTGCCCATTCGCCTAAAACCTTTCCGTATTTTTTAATATCGCGCCCGCCGCATGAAAAACTTATTTTTTAAGATTGCGCTTGCCGTAGAATATGTATTGCTGGGCGTAGCCCGCGAGTTCGCCGTACCTATTAAGATAATACCGGCGCACTTTTTCGGGCGTGTTAAGCTCGTCCGTTTTGTTTGCCTTGAATATCCAGGTGTCGACGGGATAGCTGTCGCCGCGCCCCATTCCGAACAGCAGGATACACGACGCGACTTTTTCGCCTATGCCTTTCAGCTTTATAAGTTCTTCCAAGGCGTCGCGCGTGGGCAAAGACTTAATATAGCTCAGATAATTTTCGTCGCAAAGTTTTTCTCTGTCCGCGAAAAGATATTCCGAGCGGAACCCCGCGCCGAGTTCGCGGAAGTTCTCCGCCGTTATGCCGCGGAACTGCTCGGGCGTTACGAACGCATGACCGCCGCCGCACTCCGATCCGAAGCGCGCGCACGTTCTCTCTATTATGCCCTGTATCCGCTTTATATTATTGTTCGCGGAAATTATGAAACTTACGCACGACTCGAACATATCCTGTTTCAGTATCCGCAGTCCCCGCGCGGCTTCCAAATACGGCGCAAGTTCGGGAAATTCCGCAAGCCGATTAAATATCGCGTCGTAGTCCGTGTCCAAATCGAAATAACCGTAAAAATAATCGGGATCGGAAGTCGTCAGAACGGTATCGCCGCCGACGAGTTTCACGGAGCACACCTTGTCGAGCGAGCGCACCGTATAGTCGTTTTCGGCGTTTCTGACGTAGCGGAAAACCTGCCCGCATTCGAGAGTTTTTTCGGGGTCGAAATCTTTCGTTCCGCAAACGGTTATCGTATTTTCCGTCTTTCGTATTTCCATAGTAAAAATCAAACAAAACGCCGCCCGAAAATCTTTACGGACGGCATTTCCAAATCATCTGTTACGCGGGATAAACGCTTACCTGTTTCTTACCCGCTTTCTTTTCGAACTTAACGTTGCCGTCGACGAGAGCGAACAGAGTGTCGTCGCTGCCTATGCCGACGTTCTTACCGGGGTGGACCGCCGTTCCGCGCTGACGGACGAGAATGTTGCCCGCAAGCACGAACTGCCCGTCCGAACGCTTGACGCCGAGCCTTTGAGCTACGGAGTCGCGACCGTTCTTCGAACTGCCCATTCCTTTTTTATGCGCAAAAAGCTGAATATTTATAAACATTTTTCTAAGCCTCCAATTTGATAAATCGTGAAAAACCTTCGTTTAAGTCGGCTATTCCGCAAAGCATCGTTTCAAGTATCATATCCGCGGCGAACCTGTCTTTTTCGGATAGATCTTTCGGCAAGCGGAATTCGAGCGAACCGCTTTGATCCAAAATCTTGTACTCTATCGGAATAGACGCGACTTTCATAAGTCCGAGAATAGCCGTCTGTATAACGCTTGAAAGCGCCGAACACACGATGTCCTCTCCCTCTTCGCCGTAGTCGGTATGACCGTCAGCCGAAACTTCGACTATCTTGCCGCCGCTACGCTTGATCCTGACCGTCGTCATTAGCCTATTTTGACGATCTTTACGCGCGTAAAGGGCTGTCTGTGTCCCTGCTTTTTACGCTCGTTCTTCTTGGCTTTGTACTTGAACACGACGATTTTTTTAGCCTTGTTGTGGCTGAGAATCTCGCCGCTCACGGTCGCCTTTACGTCGCCGCCTGCGACAACGTTTTCTCCGTCGACCGTCATAAGCACTTGCAGATCCACCTTGTCGCCTACCGCGCCGTCGAGTTTTTCGACTTCGATAACGTCGCCTTCGCCGACCTTGAACTGCTTGCCGCCCGAAACTACTACTGCGTACATTTTTTAAGCACCTCCTCACCGATGTTTCCGTAAAAGAAAGGTAATCCGACAAAAAGGATATTTTCCGAACCTTCTTTTGACGACTCGAATAACATTATATCAAATATTCAGTACAAAAGTCAACCCTTTTCGGGTAAAAAAACTAATCTTCGGAGAAAAGTCCGAGTTCTTTCATTATCGCGCTCAGGTCTTCTTTCGGGTGCAGGGCTTCTTCGAACGAAAAACCCGATTCCGAGCGGTCGGCATAATCGCTCTCCGCCGTCGCCGAAATTTCTCTCTTTTCTTCGGCTTTTTCCGTTTTCGGCGCATGAGCGGGACTATCCTTTTTGCCCGCTCTGTCCGACGAAAAATATCTGTTTATTCTCTCTATCGGGTCGAAATTGCCGGACAGGATCGGCGAATCCATATCGCCGTCGGGCAACATTTCGCGCAGTATCTTATCGTCGCCGTCGCCCGCGTCTTTCGTTTTGACCGTTACGTAGCCGATACGCTTTTCCTGCAAGCGTTCGGTTTCTTTTTCGTAGTTTTCTTCGAGCTGTTTGACGGGCATTTTTCCGTAACTTTCGCTCTCGTTTTCGCCGCCCGCGAGAATATTTCTCATGCGGTTGTTGAACTTGCTCGCCGCCATGAGTTCTTCGTCGAGCGGATAGCGCTCCAAGATCTTATTGTAATAGCTTATCCACTTGTCGTGGAACGCTTTGAGCTGTTCTATTTCCTGATTGTATTTTATCTGACTAAGTCGCTCTATTTCTTCGGCTTTCGCAACGGCGTTGTAGATAGCCTTCGTTACGAGACTGCTCTTCTCCTTATACGCCTTTATGCTGTTTTCGGCGCTCTCCAAAGCGCGCTTCAATTCTTCGATACGCTCTCTCTGACGCGCAAGCGAATTTTCGTACTCGCTTTTGAGCGACGAAATATAAGCGTCTACCTGCGCGACGTCGTAACCTTTCTTTTCGATTTTGAATTCCATTACCTCACCCGATTATTGCTTTTTGGATTTTTTAAGAAGAGACTGTTTGAGTTCGTACAAGCCGTCGGAAAGATTTACTTTATATATATGCGGCTTTGCAAGTCTTTTGTACTCATCCCAAAATTTATCCGCTTCGGATTCTTGGAATTTTATGCTTTTTTCGAGCGACGGACATTCGTAAACGCATTTTCCGTTCTCGAAAATCTTTTTCAACATGTTTCTTATCTCGTAATCTTCGAGAACAGTGGACTTCCAGCGCTCCAACTCGTGCGTGAGTTTGAGCGGCTTGCCTATCTTCTCGTCTTTCAGCGCGATAAGGTCCGCGAACGCCATGTGCGTATTCGGATCATAAATTCTGTAAAGCGTCTTGAAACCGGGGTTCGTCGTCTTTCCGCTCGTGTCGGAGATCTTTATGCACGGGTAGTCTACGCCGTCGCGCGTTATACGCGACATTTTGTAAACGCCGCCGAGAGACTGCATATCGTGGCTCGTGATCAGTTTCGTGCCAACTCCGTAAACGTCTATCTTAGCGTCTTGAAGCAACAGCTGACTTATAAGGTATTCGTCGATATCGTTGCTTGCGAATATTATCGCGTCGGGGAAACCCGCTTCGTCGAGCATCTTGCGCGCTTTTTTGCTAAGGTACGCCAAATCGCCGCTGTCGAGCCTTATGCCGACGGGTTTATGCCCGTTCGCTTTGAGTTCGTTGAATACGGTGATCGCGTTCGGGATACCCGAATTCAGCGTGTCGTAGGTATCAACGAGCAACAGGCAGTTATCCGGATAGACTTCCGCGAATTTTCGAAAAGCGTCAAGCTCGGACGGAAAGCTCATGACCCAGCTGTGCGAGTGAGTGCCCTTTACGACTATATCGAACATTTTGCCCGAAAGCACGTTGCTCGTACCCTTGCACCCGCCGATCATGCTCGCGCGCGCGCCGTAAATCCCCGCGTCGGGACCCTGAGCGCGCCTGAGCCCGAACTCGATGACGTTCGCGCCCTTAGCCGAGTAAACTATTCTCGCGGCTTTGGACGCGATGAGCGTCTGATGGTTTATTATGTTGAGAAGCGTCGTTTCGACGAGCTGAGCCTCGATTATCGGCGCTTTGACTATCATGATAGGTTCGGACGGGAAAACTATCTCGCCTTCTTCGACCGACCATATATCGCCCGTGAACTTAAAAGTTTTCAGATAATCTATGAACTTTTCGTCGAAAATGCCGAGCGAGCGCAGATATTCGATATCGTCGGGATTGAACCTTAACTCTTTTATGTACTCTATCGCCTGTTGAAGTCCCGCGGCGACGGCGTAATTCATCTGATCGTTAGCGCGGAAAAACAGATCGAAAACGGCTTCGTTCTTGTACGTACCCGTAATGAAATAGCCGTTCATCATCGTCAGCTGATACAAGTCCGTCATCATCGTAAGATTTCTCTGATTATTCATTGTCTTGTCCTTCTTCGGGGTCCTTGAAAAGTTTTATCGTGTAAAGTATTATGGCAAATCCCGCAAAAACTATTATGATCGGCAATACGACCGACCAGCCGAGAAGTCCCGAACTGTTAAGCGAAAACAGAAAAGCCACAACGCCGAAAAGCAAAATTACGAATATATGCGATTTCCATTCGCGCGTGTAAAGCATAGTGAAAAACGACCCTATCGCGGGTATCGCGATATACATAGGATACAACACTCCGTATCCCGCGGAAGTGTATTTTGCCAAAAACTCGACGAGCGCGGGCGTAAGGAACGCGAACGCAAGCCATATCGAAACGGTGTTTTTCTGAATAAGTCCCGTGCATAACAGAACGAGTCCGACGCTTAAAAGCAGACTGCCGAGCAGAATTTTAGGCACGGACAGCGGGATCACGTTCACTCCGCACAAAAGCAGAAAAAGACCGCACAAAACAACGACGACGCCCGCCGTTATGTTGCCCGCAAATCTTTGCTTGTCCGTTATTTCGAAGTCTTCCATATTGCTCATTGCTTACTCTCCGTGTCGGCGTAAAAATCGTCATCTTCGCCGCCGCTGTTTTTTTCGACTTCTCCGCCGTCCTTATCTTCCGTTTCTTCCTTTACTTCGTTTTCCGAAGTATTCTCTTTCGTTTCGCCGTCGAAACCGTCGTCGGCTTGCGAGTAAAACTCGTCGTCGTAGTCGGGAGCGGTTTCCTTTTCGGGTTTCGAATAATCGTTCGGGTGGTGCAGAATACTTTCTCTGTACCCGAAATACGTTTCGTCGAGCTTATTCTCATCCACGAATATGAACGGTTTCATGCCGCGACTGCGCGCTCTGTAAAGATGAGCCAAAATATAGCATATCCCGAAGATTATCAAGACTATGGATACGACCTGCGAAACTTTGAGTCCGAGCGCCGTGTAAAGCGAGTCGGTCCGAAGCGCTTCTATCCAAAGCCGCCCTATTCCGTAATATATGCAGTAGCACGACAGAATAAACCCGTCGAAACTCTTGCGCCTGCCCGCGTACAGCCAGAGCAAAAGCCCGAAACCTATAAAATTCCAGAACGACTCGTAAAAGAAAGTAGCAAGATAATACCCTTCGCCGTCTATTCCGTGAGCCGCATCGATATGGACCGTTATGGGGAAAAAGTTGAAATCGACTTTCGGTCCGTACGCTTCCTGATTGGCGAAGTTGCCCCATCTGCCTATCGCCTGACCGAGAATTATGAACAAAAATCCGAGATCGGCTATCTGCCAGAAGTTGACCCTTTCCTTTTCGTCGGCTTTCTTGTGCTTGATAAAGTGAAGTATGACGCCGCCTATCGTGCCGCCGATAACGCCGCCGTATATCGCAAGACCGCTGAGTCCGCCCGTTCCTATGCCGAGTATCTGTTTGAACGTCCAATGTCCGCCGTTTCCGACGATATCGAAAATAACGTAATAAAGGCGCGCGCCTATGATGGCGAGCGGTAT
>DBEXQE010000295.1:0-26137 GCA_048167245.1 Christensenellales bacterium
AATTTGACAAAAAAATTTTCACAGGAGAATGTTATGAGAAAACTCGGCGTTGCTATCATAGGGCAAGGTAGAAGCGGAAAAGATATACACGGCGCGTATTTCGTTTCCGACAGAAATAAGTATTACGACGTAAAGTACGTCGCGGAAACCGACGGGATAAGACAAAAGATATCGTCCGAGAGATACGCGGGATGCAAAGTATTTTCGGACTATAAGGAATTTTACGGATGCGACGATATAGATCTCGTCGTAAACGCGTCTTTTTCGGATCAGCATTTCGCGATAACGAAAGATCTGTTGGAGCACGGCAAGAACGTGCTTGTCGAAAAGCCGCTTGCCCGCACCGAAAAAGAGTGCGAAACGCTTATCGCAACGGCGAAAAAGAAAGGCGTGCTTTTGGCTACGTTTCAGAACACTCAGCTTGCGCCGTATTATTTAAGCGCTTTGGAAACGATGAAAAACGGCATAATAGGAGACGTAAAGCAGGTAAACTTGCGTTTCAATTCGCTCTCCCGCCGTTGGGATTGGCAGACGCTTCTGAAAAGAGTCGGCGGCAGCGCGTACAATACGGGACCGCATCCCATAGCTATGGCGCTCGGATTTCTGGATTTCGACAAGGATACGAAAATAGAATTTTCAAAGCTCGATACCGCGCTCACGAGCGGCGACGCCGACGACTACGTAAAGATCGTTCTTTCCGCTCCGAACAAGCCCGTCGTCGACGTGGAGATCAGCTCGATAGATCCTTTCACGGATTACAACATAAAGTTACAGGGGTCGAAAGGCGCGCTTAAAAGCACGCCGAGAACTTATAAGCTCAGATACATAGCGGACGGCGAAAATCCGCCGAGACCCGTTATCGAACAGCCGCTTTCGGACGAAAAGGGAAATCCGCTGTACTGTTCGGAAAAACTTATAACGCATGACGAAGAAGGCGCATACGACGGCACGGCGTTCGACGTCGGCACGGCGGGAATATACGAGGACATATATTTCGCGCTGACCGAGAACAAGCCTTTAAGAGTTACGCCGGAGCAGTCGGCTATGGTGATAAAGGTTATCGAAACGGCGCATAAAAACAGTCCGTTGCCCGTCAGATTCTAATTGAAATTTCAGGATAAGGAGAAGAAAATATGAAAAGATTTATTGCAATTCTTTTATGTGCGGTAAGCCTGTTTTCGGTTGCCGCATGTGCGGGCGGACCGAAAAGCAAAATACCCGCAAACGTTACCGTTATAAGAGTGGATAACTTTACGGGCGGCATCGGAGTGGATTGGCTTCGCAATGCGGCGCACAGATTCGAAACGGCAAACGCCGAAACGGTATTCGAAGAAGGCAAAAAAGGCGTATATGTGGATATTTCCACGGTACAGCCGGAGCCTGCTACGATATCCACTTCGGGTTATCATATTTTCTTCGACGAGCGGTACAGCAACATTTACGATTTGGCGCAGACGGGCAAGATAGTCAGCCTTAACGACGTCGTTACGGGAAAGGGCAAAGACGGTAACACGATAAGCGAGTATATGCACGGCGACGAAACGCTCGAAAGCAAAATAAATCCCGCCGTCAAAGAAGGGCTTAAATGGAGCGACGGCGAGTATTACGCGTTGCCGCACTACGAGTGGTTCCCGGGTCTTATTTACGACAGAGAATCGTTCGACTATTATAACTGGTATTTCGCGAAAGACTCCGAAAACGGCAAGACGGTCGGAAATCCCGCGACATACGGAACGGCGCTTTTCGTGAAGAACGCTTCTTCCGAAAAGTCGTGCGGACCCGACGGGATATACGGAACGGAAGACGACGGACTTCCCTCGTCTTTGCGGGAAATGATCATACTTTGCAGCGTGATAAACGAGTACACGAAACCGTTTACGCTTACGGGCATGTTCCCGTATTATGCGACGTATCTTCTGGAAGGCTTGTGGGCGTCGCTCGCGGGCAAGGAAGAGTTGAGAGCTCTTTACGATATGACGGGCACCGTGGACGTCGTAGTCGGATACAAAAACGAAAAGCTGTTTCCGGGCACGAAAAGCAATGCGCTGAAACCGGAAGTCGAACCCGTGGAGATAAACAAAAACAACGGATACCTTGCTTACAGATCGGCGGCGAGATATTACGCGACGTCGTTTATAGACGTCATAACGAAAGAAGGCTGGATGTCGAACGAGGCGACCATGCCGAACATGTCGCACGTGGAAACGCAGAAGAGCTTTATTTACGGCGGACTCAATTCTCAGAATCCGCGCAGAGCGTTTCTGATAGAGGGCAGTTATTGGTACAACGAATCCGTTGCGTCGAATAACTTTGCCGATTATTTCGCGTCGGCGAGAGATAAGGAATTCCGCGACGTGCGCTTTATGCCGTTGCCGACCAAACTCGACGGAAGCGTGGCGGAAGGCGAGGGCAAGGACGGCGGCAAGGCGTCGCTTATGGACAACGGGCTTGCATACGCGTATATCAACGCGAGATTCAAGGACAACGAAGCCGTTATGAAAGCATGCAAGGCGTTTCTGAGCTTTGTATATTCCGACGAAGAATTGCGCGAATTTACGGCGTCTACGGGAATAACGCGCCCGATAGATTATACTCTGAGCGACGCGGAGAAAGAGCGTCTTTCGCCGTATCAGAAGTCGGTGTACGATCTCGCGCGCAATGGTAACGTTTTCTATTTCAGTTCCGACAACGAACTGTTCAAACGCAATCAAGCCACTCTTAAAGTTTCGGTAGGCTCCGATATGTTCAAGCCCGTTATCGGCACTACGCAATACGCGAGCCATTACGTCGTATTCAAGGATACGAACGTAGCGGCGAATACCGTTTTCGACGTTGCGTTTACGGAATCCGAGTGGGCGGGCATAGTCGGCTGACGGCTACGCATAAGGGTGGAAACAGATGACTGTAAAAAAAATTTACAACAGGAAAACGAAGCGGCTCGCCTTTTACACGGCGGTTATCGCGTTGCCCGTTATACAGTTCTGCGTTTTTTATATATATCTGAATTTCAATTCGATAATAATGGCGTTTCAAAAGTATGCTCTGCCCGAAACGGGAATGGGATACGAAATAAGTTTTGCGGCGTTTTCGAATTTTCGGGCGGCGTGGAAAACGTTTGCCGAGAGCGGGTTCATGCTTATAAATTCGCTCAAGCTGTTTGCCTGCGAGCTTTTTATAGCTTTGCCGCTCGCGGTGCTGTTTGCGTTCTATATATACAAAAAATGTCCGATGTACAAACTGTTCAGGATAATGCTGTTTATGCCGCAGATAATATCGAGCATAATATTCGTTATGCTGTTCAAATATCTGACGAACGAGGTCTATTCGCAGATCGCGTTCAAGATCACGGGCGAGATGCCGCTCGGGTTGCTCGTGGATACGAAAACGAAAATGGGCGCCGTACTGTTCTACAATATCTGGATATCGTTCGGCGTGAACGTTATGATGTTTACGGGCAGTATGGGCAATATCGACGCGTCGCTCGTGGAGTCGGCAAAACTCGACGGCGCAAACGCCGCAAGAGAGTTCTTCCATATAACGTTGCCGCTCATCTGGCCTACGTTCACGACGTTTGCAGTGATCATGTTCACTGGAATTTTCACCAATCAGATGAATTTGTATTCGTTGTTTGCGGGCAACGGCGCGGAACTTTCCACGTTCGGTTATTTTCTGTACATGGCGGGGCTCGGTTCGGATCTGTTCGGAAGCGCGTTGCGTTATCCGAGCTATCCTCAGCTTTCGGCGCTCGGCATCATGCTTACGTGCATGACGCTCCCCGTCGTTCTCGGAAGCAGATGGGCCATGCGCAAGTTCGGTCCGTCGGCGGATTAGGGGGCGCAAAGATGAAAAACGTAAACAAAGCAAATAAAAAGAGCGCGGGAGATATAGCCGTAAAAACGGCGGCGATCGTACTGCTCGTTTTGCTCGTGGCGTATTCGCTGAGCATATTCGCAATGCTGCTGTGGGGACTTTTGACTTCGCTGAAAGCGCATACCGATTTCGGCGTGCCGACGAACAACATAATAGGATTCCCCAATCTCGATCCGAACGACCCCGTAAATTCACGTAACGAATTTTTCAGGTTCGCGAATTACACGAAGATTTTCAGCCAATTCTATATAGAAGATACTATATCGTTCTTTCAGGGGCAGAACCTTGTGGATCATAAGGTCGCGGCAAACTTTTGGGTAATGCTGCTGTATTCGATAATATATTCGCTCGGCAACGGTCTTATCCAGGCGTTCGTTCCGGCGATAGTCGGTTATCTTTGCGCGAAATACAACTATAAGTTCAGCAAAGTCGTTTACGTAACCGTTTTGGTAGTCATGAGCCTGCCGATAGTCGGCGCGTATCCGTCGGAAATAACGCTGCTCAGAAATCTCGGATTGTACGATACTTTCTTCGGGAATTTCGTGCAGAGATTCTCTTTTACGGGCATGTACTTTTTGGTGTTCTACGAATATTTCAAGGGCATGTCCGATACGTACAGAGAAGCGGCGGAGATAGACGGCGCGTCGCAGTGGACGGTCATGGCGCGCATATATATTCCGTTGGCGTTCAACATGATAGGCTCCGTTCTGCTTATAAAATTCGTATTTTTCTGGAACGACTACACGGCGGTGAATATGTACATGCCGACGCACCCCACGCTTTCGTATTCGATTTTCTGGATGGTATACAAGAATACGAATTGGGAGTTCAATCGCGTTCCGATCAAGGTCGCGGCTTGCATGATATTGGCGATCCCCATGCTCGTTATATTCGTTGTTTTGCGCGATAAACTTATGGGCAACATGACGCTCGGCGGCATCAAAGAATAGATCGCCGCGCAAAAAAAAGGAGAAAAGATGAAATCCGATTCCAAAATCAAAACGTTTTTATCGGCGGTTTTCGCGCTTATCGCGCTGTCGCTGTGCATGGCGGCGGTCGCGTTGTCTGCGCCGAAAGGGTTTGCGTCCGCCGACGGCGCGCAGGTGAATTCTACCGATATAAGTTCGCTTTACTTCGTAGATACCGATCTGAAACTTCCCGTTTCCGCCGAGATCTCGTACGGCGGCGGAACGTATCCGGGGAGCTATTCGGCTCTGATAACTCCCGACGGAAGCGTTACCGAAAGCGCGGAGATCAGGTTGACCGAAACAGGCGATTATTCCGCCGTTTATGCGTTCTCCGCGGACGGGGAAAAATACAAAGCGCAAAAAACGTTTAAGGTCGTGAATAAAAACTGGCAAGTCGTTTCGGCGGGTTCGAAAGTCGAATTCGGCGAGTTGAGCACGGGAGAGAATGTGCAAGGGCTTACCGTAACGATCGCCGACGGAGATGCTTTTACGTATAACGTTCCCGTCGATCTGCGCAAGCGGACGCTCACGGACGTTATAACTTTTTATCCTAATCAGATAGAAAAGAAAACCGAGCAACGCGACAACAAACTCACTTACGTGAATTTCGACGCGGAGTATATAACGGTTACGCTTACGGACTGTTACGATCCGTCCGTTTACGTTACGGGCATGATCTATTACGACCCGAGTTATAAAAACAGCGTTTACGTCCGCACTTCGGCGAGCGGGCAGGGCGAGTTCGGACTTTATCTCGATTGCCCGTTCGCGTCTCAGCCGAGCGTATATATAGACGGGTCGCGCTACGGCGTGTACGAGGGCAAGTTCGGTCAGACCGTTCAGTCGGTCGGAACGCCGCCGCCGTACTACAAGTGGACGTACGACTACGAAACCAACAGAGTTTATTTCAACGAAGCCGACGAAAAAACGTTCCTTGTCAACGATCTCGACAACGACGCGATCTCCGCGAACAAGTTCGGCGGTTTTACGACGGGCGAAGTCTACGTTTCCGTTTCGGCGTCGGATTTCTATACGTCGTCTACGGTCGTGCAGATAGAAGCGATAGGCGATATGCGCGGCGAGGCTCTTGCGGCGGGATATTATAAGGACGAAACGGAGCCTACCGTAGTTATCGACGCGGATAACGCGGGGGGGGGCATCTTTATTGAAAAGGGCAAAGAATTTACGCTCTTTGCCGCGACCGCATACGACGTAAATCTCGTAGGCGGAGTCAAAACTAACGTATATTATAACTACGGTACGGAAATTCAGAGTTCCGTTCTCGTAAAGGACGGAAAGTTCACTCCGTCCGCCGCCGGCACGTATGCCGTGGAGTACGGCGCGAAAGACGCTTTCGGTAACGTAGGCAAAAGCGTCATGTATCTTTATTGTATAGACGGAAAAGTAACTACGCTTACGGCAAGCAGACCCGCGTCGCTTACGGCTGGCGTGGAATCCGCAAGGCTCGACTTCGAAGCAAGCAGTTACAACGGCGACGTGAAAGTCGATATCAAGGCAGTTTGCGACGACGGAACGGAATATGCCGTAGACAAAGACACGCTCACTTTCACTCCGCTCGGAACGGGAAAATACACCGTTATTTATACGTATTCGGATAACGTGGGAACTTACGAATACAAATACGATCTGGAATGTGCGCCGAACCCGTCGTATGCGTTTGTCGGCAAGCCCGATCTGCCTAAGTATTATATAAAGGGCGCGGATTATTCGATAGACGGCTTTACGGCGTATTCGTTTACCGGAAAAGCTCCGCAAGCCGTAGATACGGAAGTTTGGGCAAAGTTCGACGACGGCGAATACGAAAAAATAAGCGATCTGTCCGCGTTCAACATAAAGGGAGAGCGCGCCGTCAGGTTCAGGTATACTGCGGGCGAAACGGTATACGAAACGGACGGTATAGAAATAAAGGACGTGGGCTACGGCGACGAGCTGAGCATTGCGGATTATTTCGCGGGAGATTTCTCGGCTACGGCGGAATACGATCATATAGATTTCGGATCGAGCGGAGCGGGAGAGAAGAAAACCGAATTTATAAACAGACTTTCTCCGTCGCTGTTCTCCATGGAATTTGCGATCCCGTCCGCCAAAGCGAGATTTACGGCGTTCTCGATAGTGCTTTCGGACTGCGCGGACGAGCGCAACAGAACGGCAATAGTATACGAGACTATAAACGGAGCGCTCAACGTATCGGTCGGCGGCGGCAAGCCGTATACGGTCAACGGGCGGATAGACGACGGTATGCGCCGCTCGGTGCGCTACGACGCGGAAGCGGGCAACTTCTATTTCGGAGATATTTCGAGTACGGTTTCGGTGCCGTTTACATTCGATTTCGCGTCCGATTATTGTATGATGACTATTGAGTTGTCGGGCGCGCGCGACGGCGCGGGATTTACGCTGTACCGCTTGCAAAATCAGCTTATCGGAAACAGGACTTACGACGGCTACCCGCCGCAGATATATTGCAAAGAGTCGTCGGGCTACGTAGAGATCGGCACAACGGCTACGGCGTACGCCGCGAGCGTGTCCGACGTTCTGTCGCCCTGGCTCAAAAGCGAACTTACGCTGTCGGTCATCGCACCCGACGGGAGTTTCGTTACGGGCGAAAACGGCATTTTACTGCATAACGTTTCGGGCAATGAAAATTACCGCTTTTCGTTGAACTCGTACGGCGTGTATTACGTCGAATACAACGTGCGCGACGCGAGCGGAAATCCGGCAACGCAATCGTATATGATAAACGTTGCCGATATGATAGCGCCCGAGATCTCGTTCGACGACGGATCGGGAAAAGAAACCGTTCAGAACGTTCGCTTGGGCTACAAGTACAAAATAAAAGCCTATACTGTTTCGGACAATTATTCGAAACCCGAAAATATAACTTCCGTTGCGTATATCTACAACAAAAACGGACTGCTCGTATCGTACGGCGCCGAAGAATACACGCTCACGGAAGCGGGCGATTATACGGTGTACGTTTACTGTTTCGACGAAGCGGGCAATCACGCATACGCTTCGTACAAAGTAAAAGCGGCTTGAAAAGGAGATAAAACATGAAAAGATCGGCTTTCAAAATCAAATTTCTGTCGGTGTGCGTCGCTGTTCTCGTTCTGTTTTGCCTGCCGCTTACGGCGTGTAAAAAAGGTCCGAACGACGGCGGAGTTTTAGACGAAAGCGCAAAAGCCGCGGAGAAACTTAAATACGACGGAACGCATATCTACACGGCTCCCGATACCGATTCGGATCTCGTGAAAGACGGCAAGACGGAATACGCCGTCGTGATTCCCGAAAACAAAACGGCGCTTATCACCCGCGCGAAAGACGAGTTCGTGTACCTGTTCAAGGAAGCCACGGGAATAAATATAAACGTCATATCCGACGGCGGACTTTCGCACACGGCGGACGGCAAGTATATTTCGATAGGCGAAACGGAACTTCTGAAAAGCTCGGGAACGGTCATCGACAAAAAGCGGCTCGGCGATGACGGCGTAAGGATAGTAACGAAAGACAAGACCGTTTATCTGTGCGGCGGCTCCGATTACGGCACCGTGTACGCAGTCTACGATTTCATGCAGATTTACTTCGGATTCGAAACGTATTACGAAGACTGTTTCGAGATAGAGCGCGGCGCGGAAAACGTAAAACTCAAAGCGTTCGACGTTACGGATATTCCCGATATAGCTTTCCGAAGCAGCGGGATAGGCGCGATCCGCGAAATGAGTCCGAATTACGATAAGGATAACTGGAAATACCGTTTCCGCGTGCCGCTTACCTACGGCAATAAACTTATGCCCATCCACGAAGACGCGGAAGATCCGTCGTCGCCGGCAAAGGGAGTTCACAACTCGCTTTCGTGGCTCCCGATCTCGAAGCACAGGGAAAATCATCCCAAATGGTATGCGCCGAGCATGGAAGAACTTTGCTATACGGCGCACGGCGACGAAGAAGAACTCGAAGCCATGGTAAGCGAGTGCGCAAAGGTCATGGAAGCGCATCTCGTGCGTTATCCGCGGGAATTGTACCCGCTGTACAACATAGCGACTCTCACGTGTCAGGACAATTTCTCGAACTGCACTTGCGATGCGTGTTCGGCGGATCTGAGAAAATACGGGACCTATTCCGCGTCGCTCATAAAGTTTATGAACAGATTGAGCGTCAAGGTTCGCGCTTGGATGGCTCTGCCCGAAAACGAACCCTATGCGCGCGAAGAATTTTCGCTTGCGTTCTTCGCATATCACAATTTCGAGCTGGCTCCCGCAACGTATAACGAGTCCACGGGCAAATTCGACGCGGCGGACGAACTTTATTTCGAAGACGGCGTTGCGGTTTATCTCGCTCCGAGCCGCACGTTCGATTTTATGTCGCCGATATACGCAGACGTGAATACGGACGCAAGGCGCAATCTCGAAGCGTGGACGGCTCTCGGCGGAAAGCTGCTTTTGTGGACGTACAGCACGAATTTCTGGCATTATTTCTATCCGCTCGATTCGTTCAGCTTCTACAATCAGGACGCTTTCGAATATTTTGCGGCAAACAATACGATACTCATTTTCAATCAGAGTCAGGGCAATCAGGGCGGCGCGTCTACGGCTTGGCATATGCTCAAAACCTATCTCGATTATAAGCTCGAATGGGATTCTTCGCTCGACGCGGCAACTCTTACGGAAAATTATATGCGCGCAATGTACGGCGACGCGGCGGAAGTTATGACGGAGCTGTTCACGGCAATGCGCATGCAAGCCATGTACGTGGATTCGAAATTCGAAGGCTTTGTGCTTCCGACCGTTACGAGCCAGGTAGACCGCAAAGAATATTGGCCGTATCTTACCGTAAAACAGTGGCTCGAAAAATGCGACGCGGCGTACGAGATCGCCGAAAAATACAGGGATACGGACACAAAGCGCTATGAAAAGATCAAGCGTCATATAGATTTGGAGTGGCTCTCTCCCGCGTATATGGCGCTTACGCTTCACGCCGACGTTATAGCGCCGAACGAATTGAACGAGATCAAAACTTCGTTTAAGGAGATAGTCGCGCACTTCGGTATCACGCGGCTTAACGAAAACGGAACGATAAACGGCTTTATAAGTTCGCTCTAAAAAATTCGGTAAGGATAGGGAGATAGTAATCGAAAATGAAAAAACGGATCTTATATGTTATCGGATCGTTGATCTTAACGTGCGCGACGCTGTTTGTTTTCGCGTGCAAAAAGCCGCAAGAGCCTGCGGAAGATATCGGAGAAATTTCGTTGAACCGCATGTCGATAGAACTTATCGTCGGAAACGGCGATCGGCTTTCGGCGACGGCGGGGAACGGCGACGCTCGGTTTGAGTGGGCAAGTTCCGATCCGTCGGTCGCCACGGTGGACGAAAACGGCAACGTAACGGCGGTGCGGGCAGGTACGGCGACCGTTACGGCAAGCTACAAGACAAAGAGCGCGTCTTGCGTCGTCAACGTGTCGCTCGGCGGATTTTTGCCGAGTATCGAGTTCGATAACCTTACTTCGGATAGCGTAAAAGTGGATACGGCGAACGCGGTGAACCTTGCCGCAAGCGTATTGTTCAACGGCAAGTTATATTCGGACGCTTCCGTGGAATACGCGCTGTCGGATCCTTCGGTAGGCTCCGTAACGGACGGCGTGTTCGCTCCCGCAAAGGTAGGGCGCGTTACGGTTACGGCGACGGCGTCGTGGCGCGGAGTAGAGTCCGAATTTCTGAGCAAAAGCATAACGGTCGAAGTCATTCACCGTTTCGAAACGCTTGTGAGCGGCATGCCCGTTCCCGCAAAGATAGAGCTTTTCACCGTTTCTTCGTTTGCGGGCAAAGCGTACGCGACCGAAGCCGATTTCGATCTGACGCTGAAAATAGACGGGACCGACGTTTCTTCGGGCGTTGCGATCGAAGTTGAAGACACCGACAAAGCGATCTACGACGCGCAGACGAAAAAGCTGACGGCGAAAAACTACGGCGAAACAAAACTTACGTTTTCGTATTCCGACGGCGGCGATATATCCGTTTCGCAGACCGTGGAAATCTTTGTCGCGCGTCCCGTTGCGAAATATCCCGAAACGGCAGAGTGGTTTTCGGCGCTCGACGGCGAACTTAAAAACGGCTCGGGAGAAAATCTTCTGACGAAAGAATTCGGCGGCGTTATAGAGTCTGCGACGCAGAACGGCAAGGCTCTCGACGTGTCGCAAAGCGGAAAAATACTCGGCGTCGAAACGTCGGCGACCGAAAAAACGCTGACGCAGATCACCGTAAACGGGGATAAGTTCTGCTATATTTTCGACGTCGAAGGCTACACGATGGTAATCGACGAGCCGAACGATTTGAAAGAAATAGAGTTGTCAGATAACAAAAAGGTAATAAGGGGATACTTTATTCTCGCAGACGATATCGACGCGTCCGTGGCTTACCCGCCCGCAACGACCAGAAGACACCGCGCCAATTCGAGTTCGTATCTGACGAACGGCGCGAGCGGCGGATTTCAAGGCACTTTCGACGGCAACGGACACAAGATAGATAAGCTGTGTATAAACAACTCGTGGGGCTTCTTCGGTTGCGGCGGAAATCTTACGGTAAAAGATCTGGCGTTTACGAACGTGGACGCGTCGGGAAGCAACGTTGCCATACTGTTCGGCACCTGGTGCGGTCATGCGTACGCGCCGCTCTATATCGAAAACGTATACGCGCAAATAAATACGGCTTCGAGAACGCAACAGTTCGGCATATTCAGGAGCGCGCGCAACGGTCAGGTGAAAGTGAATGATTTTCTGCTCGAAATAAATACGGCGGCAGACCCTTGCACTGCTACGGCGGCGGTGAACGGTATGGGAATGTTCCGCAGCGATCAGTATTCGGTCGATTTTGCTTTAAGCACCGACAGCTGGGCTTATATGGGTTCGGAAATGCAGAATATGTATATCGTTTCGGCTCCGAACGCAAACGGACGCGTACTGCCGCTCGTTCAGTATAAAGGAGTGTCGGTATACGCTTCGAACGACTATGCGGAAACGGCGGAAGCCACGGCGATTAAGTTCGAGAACAACGCGCCCGTTGCGGACGCAAGCGGCACGGACAAAATTTATCATTATCGTTATGCAACGCGGTACAACTCATACGGCGATATGAAAACGGCGGGAGTAACTTCCGTCGGCGGTTGGAACATTTCGGGCGGCGCGCCCGTTTGGGATCCGACGGTTTAGTCTGAGAAAAAAAGGAGCGGAATGAAATGGGTAAACGTTTTTTGGTCGCGGTGGATCTCGAAGGTATCCACGGAGTCGTAGGCGTGGAATACGAGAGTTTGCATACGGGCAAACCCGACTACGAAAAAGCGATAGTCAACGCGGAGAAAGAAGTGAACGCCGTTGCAAAAGGTCTGTTCGACGGCGGCGCGGAACTCGTAGCCGTGTGGGATAATCATTGGAAAGGCAAAAATCTCGATTTCGGCAATATAGACGGCAGAGTTATCCGCGTGGAGAACACGCCCAAGCCGCGCTACGAGCGTATAGGCTTTGCGAAAGAATACGGTTTCGACGGCATGTTGCTCGTGGGGTATCACTCAAAAGAAGGAAGCGTTGGCGGAGTGCTTGCGCATACGTACAGCAGTCTTACGATCCAGTACTACAAGATCGACGGAAAGCAGGTCGGAGAAGCCGACATAGATTCGTACGTAGCTGCCGAGCTCGGCTTTGCGCCGCTGTTTATTTCTTCCGACGACGTTTGCGTAAAACAGGTGCGCGAGATCCAACCGAATATCGAAACGGTCATAACGAAATTCGGCAAGGGCAGAAACAGCGCGGAGCTTCGCGACGAAAGCGAAGTCCTGAAAGAAATGTACGAAAAGGCCAAGGCTTGTTCTAACCTGTCGCTTACGCCGAAACGCCTTTGTTATCCCGCGAAATTCGAAATGCGGTTCACGCGTGCCGAAGACGCGCTGAAAAGATTGGAGCGCGTGCGCGGGTACGGAATAGACGCGCGGTTCGGGGAAGATGCGCACGTAATAGAAGCTACGCTTAACTCGATAACCGATCTCGAAAGTTTTATTTAGGTCTGAAAAAAAATTATATATAAGGATGGAAAGTGGTATGAAAAAGTTTTTCGTAATGACGGTATGTTGTTTGGTCGCGGCAATGTGCGCGTTTTCGCTCGTCGCGTGTTTGGACAAACCGCACGAGCACAGCGGCGGCACGGCAAACTGCACGGATAAAGCCGTTTGCGAAGTTTGCGGAGAAGAATACGGCGAAACGAACCTAAGCGTTCACAAGTCCGACGAATTTACATATTCGGTGAACGCGAGCGACCCGTCGAAGCACGACAAAAAGCATAAATGTTGCGGCGCGCTCGTCGAAACGGTTGCGCACAGCGGCGGCACGGCTACGCTCGACAGCAAGGCAAAGTGCGAGTTTTGCGACGCCGAGTACGGAGAAAAATTGCAACCGTCTTTGACGGTGGACAAAACGACCGCAACCGTAACTTTGGGCGACACCCTTACGCTTACGGCTACGCCCGTCGGCATTTCGGGCGCTCTCGAATGGTCGTCGGATAACGAGTCCGTCGCGACCGTATCGGACGGCGTTGTAACCGCAATCAAAGAAGGAACGGCGAATATAACGGTGTCGGGCGGCGGAAAAAGCGCTACGTGCGCCGTAACCGTCGGTTTGGGCGGTTTTGTCCCCGCATTGAACTTTATAAATCCCGTTTCCGATACAGTGGAGTTGACCATGCTCGAAACGGTCGATCTCGGCGCGAACGTTTCGTTTAACGGCAAGACTTATTCCGACGCGCAGATATACTACAATATATCGCCCGCAGGCGTCGTAAAGGTAGAAGGCGGAGTGCTCAAACCCGTCGCGGCAGGCGATGCGACCGTTACGGTA
Source organism: Christensenellales bacterium (assembly GCA_048167245.1). Lineage (GTDB taxonomy): Bacteria > Bacillota > Clostridia > Christensenellales > Pumilibacteraceae > RACS-047. The sequence goes on from DBEXQE010000295.1 coordinate 13,735, forward strand.
ACGGCGACTTGGCGCAACGTAACGGCGGCGACGCTTTCGAAAACTCTGACGGTCAACGTAAGCAACGCAGTCGAACTCAAAGTAAACGGAAATGCCGTACCCGATAAGATCACGCTCTATACGATAGACGAGCTGAACGGTACGAATTACGACACGTCGTGCGATTTTAGCGTAACGCTTTCGGTCAACGGAGAGAGCAAGACGGCTACGGTCGCTCCCGCCGACACGACGAAAGTTACGTATTCGAGCAATACGCTTACCGCGGGCGCATACGGAAATACCACCGTCGGAATTACGTATTCGGATACGACGCTCGGGATCACGGTCGACGAAACCGTGGATATAGAAGTTATCCGTCCCGTCGCCACGTACGCAAACAAAATAGAGTGGTTCTCGGCATACGACGGAGAATTGCTTAATGCAAGCGGCGAAAACGTATTGACCGAACTTTTTGCGGGCGGAGTGGAATCGGCGACGCAGGCGGGCGAAGACGGAGATATTACGCTCGATACGGAAACGACGGGCAAAATACTCGGCGTCGAAACTTCGTCGACCGAAAAAACGGTTACGACAGTTACAGTAAATGCCGCAACGTACGCTTGGAAATTCAACGTGGAAGGTTATACGTTCGTTATAGACGAGCCGAGCGACTTACTTAGAATAGAACTTACTGAGAACAGAAAACTTATAAAAGGTTACTTTATTCTCAAAAACGATATAAACGCATTGGAGGCTTATCCGTCAAACGTGCGCAGGCACCACGGAACGCAAGCGACGGGGGCTCTTACAAATAACGCAACAGGCGGATTTCAAGGGACGTTCGACGGCAACGGGCATAAGATAGATAAGTTGTTTATCGGCAACTCTTACGGCTTTTTCGGTTGCGCGTTTAATTTCACCGTAAAAAATATAGCTTTTACGAACGCGGACGCAAGCGGTAATTATAAAGCGAATTTGTTCGGACATTGGTTCGGCTTGGCGGCATCTCCCGTGAATATCGAAAACGTCTATGCACAGATCGTAAATACCGCTTCGCGTACCGAAAGTCTCGGAATATTCGCAAGTCAAAGAAACGGCGGAGTAAAAGCAGACGGCTTTTTGCTTGAAATTAAAACTCCGACTAATCCATGTACGATAGAATACAATGCAAACATTCATACGGGCGGAGTCGGATTGTTCAAATCGGATCCGTATTCGATAACTTACGCGAACAATCCTTCGAGTTGGGCATACTTGGGCGGAGAAATGAAAAATATGTATATCGTTTCCAACCAGGTATATCAACGTATATTCCCGCTCGTCCAGTATAAAGGAGTATCGGTGTATGCGGCTAACGACTATGCCGCAATAGAAAACGGAACGAAAATTACTTTCAGCGATCAGTTTATTCCGTCGGCGGACGAAACCGGCACCGATACGCTGTATCGTTATAAAAACGCTTACCGTTACAATACGTTTGCGGACCTTATGGACGAGAGCAAAGGCAACGTTCAGAAGGTAGGCAATTGGAAGATCACGTCGGACGGACCCGTTTGGGAGGCTTGAATAAAGCATGAAGAATTATTCGTTGGGCGTTATGCTCGATATGTCGCGTAACGCCGTGATGAAGCCCGAAACCGTGAAAAAATTCGCTTCGGTCATTTCGGGTATGGGCTACAACGCGCTGTATCTTTATATGGAAGATACCTACGAAGTCGTAAACGAACCGTATTTCGGGCATTTGCGCGGCAGATACACGACGGACGAATTGCGCGATATAGACGCTTATTGCAAGTCGCTCGGCGTGGAACTTATTCCGTGCGTGCAAACCTTGGCGCACCTGAACCAGATCTTCAAGTGGAACGAATATAAGCCCGTAAACGACGTGGGCGATATACTCCTTACGGACGACGAACGGAGCTACACGCTTATCGAGAATATGTTCGCGAGCCTGAGAAAAGCATTTTCGACGGATAAGGTCAACATAGGCATGGACGAAGCGCATATGGTCGGGCTCGGCAAATATCTCGACAGACACGGCTACGCGAACAGATTCGAGCTTCTGCGCGCTCATTTGGATAAAGTGCAAGCCATTGCGCAAAAGTACGGTTTTTCGCTTATGATGTGGTCGGATATGTTCTTTCGTCTTATAAACAACGGAAACTATTATGTGGAAAAGGCGGACGCGGAAAAGCTCGAAAGCGTCAAGCGCTACGTGCCCGACGGCATAAAACTCGTATATTGGGATTATCGGCACGACGATATCGAACACTACAAGACGCAGATCGCGGCGCATAAGATTTTATCCGACAATATCGGCTATGCGGGCGGCTGTTGGAGCTGGCTCGGCTTCGCTCCGTTCAACGGCGGCGCTATCGGGTATATGGACAAAGCGATGGGAGCGTGTCGCGAAACGGGGATAGATACCGTTATACTTACGATGTGGGGCGACAACGGCAAAGAGTGTTCGTCGTTTGCATTGCTCCCCGTGCTTTACTATTGCGCGCGCAAGTTTTTGCATGACGCCGCGACGGACGAAATCAAGCAAGGCTTTTACGATATGTTCGGGATCCCGTTCGACACGTTCGCGTTGCTCGATCTGCCCAACCGCATAAGGGGCAACGTGTTCGGATATCCCGTAAAATGGGGACTTTACAACGACCCGCTTTCGGGCATATACGACTATCATATTGCCGTAAGCGACGGCGAAATATACAAACGTTATGCGCGCGCTCTGTCGCGTGCGGCGGGATCGGCGGGAGAATACGCGTATTTGTTTGAAAATCTCGTATCGCTGTGCAGAGTCATGGAATTGAAATACGATTTGGGCGTTCGCACGAGAACGGCGTACTTACAGAAAAACTCCGAAGAACTCGGACGCATTGCCGACGCCGTTTATCCGAATCTTATAAGGCGTTTGCGCGTTTTTTATAACGGATTTCGGGAGCTATGGGAAAAAGAGAACAAGCCGAACGGTTTCGACGTGCAGGATATACGCTTGGGCGGACTTATCCAAAGGCTTTTGCATTGCCGCAAGATCATAAAGGACTATCTGTGCGGAAATACGGACTGTATTCCGGAGCTCGAACAGGAAGTTTTACCTTACGAAAAGGGAAAGGAAAAAACAGCCGATCTTATAGGTCCGTACGATTGGGCGGTTACTCCGAACGTTTTGTAAGCAAAGCCGAGCCGATCTTTTTCGGCAACGTTATTATCGAAAGACCGTCGCGTCGTTGCGGCGGTCTTTTCATGTGGGCATGCCGTATCGGAATTTATACGGGGAGATGCCGAGAGATTTTTTGAAGATGTTGCGGAAGTAGTTGGTGGACGAGAAGCCGCATTTCTGAGCCACGCGGTCGATGGACAGGCGCGTTTTGCGCAGCAGTCTTTGCGCGTGTTTTAAGCGCACTTTCAGCAGGTAGTCCATGATGGAACAGCACATGACTTTCTTGAATTTTTTGCACAGCGACGCTTTCGAAAGGTAGAATTCGTCGCACAACTGAGTCAGCGAGATCTTTCGCTCGTAGTTTTCGTTAAGGTACTGGATTATTTTAAGGACTTCCGACGATTCTTTTCCCTGAACGGTTTCGCCCTTGGGAACGATCGGAATGTTGTCCTGAGCTTCGAGCAGGGTGAGCGCGATATTCGTCAGCGACGCGGCGAATTCAGTTTGCCCTTTTTGCATTGTAAGCAGGATATCCGCGCCTTCTGACAGCAGTTTGACGATCATATCGAGATATTTTTCGCCTATCGCGAACGCGGTGGCTTCGTACGCCGCCGTAAGATAATCTCTTTGTCCGTCGGTAAGCCTGTCGGGCGAAACGGTAATGTTGATCCTGTCGAACGGTCCGCCTTCGGTCTTGTGCATGGTGTACGGCGGAACGATGACGAACGAATTTTTTTCGAGATAAAACATTTTGTTTTCGACGAAAACGGTTCTCGTGCCGCCTATCAGAAAATACAGCTCGTAGTACTCGTGAGAGTGCGGCTCGGTCATCGAAACGCTGTTTTTTTGCAGCGTTTTATCTATGTAAACAACGCTCATGATCACATTATATACCCGCGTCCGAAAATATGTCAAGCGAATAAATAAGTTTACGATGTGTGAATTTTATGCGAAAAGTATACTCAAAAGTATATTGTAATTATACGATTTGTGCGGTATAATATGTATAATACAAATCCGAATTTATTCAAGGAGTGGAAAAATGAAGAGATTTTCGACGGCGCTCATAAGCATTGTACTCGTATTCTGCGCGACTTTTTCGCTAAGCGCTTGCAACACGAAACAGACCGACAAGATATCGACCGACCCGAAAGAACTCAACGTAAAGATATACAGCGGCGGCTACGGCACCACGTACATATCGGAACTCGAAAAGAAGTTCGAAGCGCTTTACGAAGAAGAAGGCTACAAGATCAACATACTGGCTCCGCGTAACGACCTTACGTCGACCAACGTGTATCAGGACATATACAGCGACAGCGGCGTCGACGTGTATTTCGCAACGGGCACCAACGCGCGCGACGCGGTGGCGGGATCGTACGGCGTTTGTTTTGCGGACGTAACCGAATCCGTCCTTAACGCAAAGCCCATAAAGTTCGACGGCACGGAAGAAGAAACAACCGTCAAGAGCAAGATAAACACGGAGATAGTTGACGATCTTATCGCGTACGACGGAAAGTATTACGCATTGCCGTACGCTACGTCGGCGGGCGGTATCGCCGTCAACAAGAAAATACTCGACGAATACGAGCTGGAACTTCCCAAAACGTCCGACGAGCTTTTCGGCGCGGCGCGCGTTATAATGGAGCATGCGGCGCAGGATCTGTCGGCGTTCCCGTTCACGTATTCCACAAGCGGCAACTATTATTTTTCGTCGCTGATGTTCTACTGGATGATACAGTACGGCGGAAAGGACGAATACGACCGTTTCTGGTCCATGCTCAACGCAGACGGCTCGGAAATGGGGCTCGACGCGTATAAAGTGTTCGACACCGACAGCGTAAGGGAAATGTTTACCGCGCTTTACGAATTCTACGACTACAACATGGCGGCGCCCGGAAGCACGTCGCAGGATTTTACGGGAGCGCAAGCTCAGATAATGCGCGGCAAAGCCGTATTTTACAGCGTCGGCGATTTTATGTTCAACGAAGAATACAACCGCTTCCCGAATAACCGCAACGACATAACGTTTATCAAAACGCCCGTCATCTCCGCGCTCGGCAGAAAATTATTCGGCTCGGGGGGGGGCAACTCTTATAATTTCTCCGACGAAAAGAGCGAACAGCTTCTGCGCGCTATAATCGACGGAGCAGACGAAGGCAAAGAGATCGCGGAAATAAAGACGGCGGTCGATACTGAGTTCTCGGCGAATATTTCCGCGGACGATATACTCGAAGTATGCAAGGCGCGCGGCTTCTATACGAACAATATGGGCGCTCACGCGTTCATATCCGAAAAGTCGGACAAAAAGGATATCGCGGCGCTGTTTCTGAGAATGTGCGCAAGCGAGGACGGCGGCGCTCTGTTTGCTCGGGAATCGAGAACGGGCAGTCCGTTCGCACCCGCGGCGGGCGCGGACAGCGAATACGAATGGGTCCGTTCGGCTCGCGCCATACCCAACGAAAAATACGCCGAACCGTTTACGTTCCGCGTTTCGGGATACAGAGAGAAACTGGGTCTTACGGGATATTTCCCGCCGCTCGGCTCTTTCCCGCCGAACAACCTGCTCGAAGACAGAGTAACCGTGTACAACGACACGACTTACGCCGTAGTCAAGGAAAGATCGGTATACGCCGACGCCGCGAAAACGAAAGTCGATTCTCTCGTCGACGAAGCAAAGAGAAATCTCGAAACCGGCATTTGGAAGCCCGTTGCTTAACGCAGGGGAGTTTCGCTTATGCAGACGGTAGTAAAACTAAATAAGAAAAGGCGTTTCGGATACTCCGCGCGCGAAAGGAAGAAATTTCCGTTCATTTATATCATGCTCATTCTGCCCGTGGCGCAGATAGCGCTGTTCTTTTTCTACGTGAATTTTTCGGCGCTTGCGCTCGCGTTTCAGGATCAGTACGGTAATTGGTCGCTCGAATCGTTCCAAAGGATATTTCAGGCGTTCGCTACGGGCAAAGACTACGCGACGGGACTTAACTTGCGCGAAATGGTATTAAAGAGCGTAGTTTTGTGGCTTATCACGAACGGCGCGGGGTTTTTTATTTCGCTTATAACTTCGTTCATACTCACTAAGCACATGATATTCAGCCGCGTGTTTCGTCTTGTGTACTACATACCCGGAATAGTCGGGCTCGTCGTGTTCTCGTCGATAATGAAAAGCATGTACGCTTACGACGGACCCGTTATCGAGATATTCCGCAAGATCGGGATAAAGTTGCCTACGTTCGCGCAACGCAACGGACTTTTGGGTGCGAGCGAAACGGCGTTCACGACGCTTGCTATTCAGTCGTTCGTTTTCGGCATAGCCGGCGGACACATGATAATGGCAAGCTCGTTCATGAAGATACCCGAGGAGATCTACGAGTCGGCGCGGCTCGAAGGTTGCGGACTTTTCCGCGAAGCGTTTCAGATTGCGATACCTTGCATATGGCCGACCATAACCACGCTGTTGACTTTCGCGCTGTGTTCGTTCTTCACGTTCGATATGGGCTTTTATCTGTACTCGAACGGCACGGGCGCGAACGGCATAGTCAACGTGGGCTTTTATCTGTACAGACTGCAAGCGACGATCGCCGAGAACATGCACGCGACGTATCTGTACGGCATGGCTTCCGCGTTCGGACTCTTGGTAACCTGTTTTACCATTCCCGTGGCTTTGCTCGGGCGTTGGGGACTCAGTAAACTCAACGATTCGGTATCGTTTTAGGGGGCTTGCGGAAATGGAAAACGTACTTAAAAAACAGTTGAAAAAATTCACGCGCACGTCGTGGGGAACGAGAATAATTCTCGTATTGTTCTTTCTTTTCTTCCTTACCGAAGCGATATTGCAGTTTTATCCGTTTTTGTGGGTTCTGAACAATTCGCTGAAAAGCACCGAAGAATTCTACGAAAACGCGCTCGCCTTAACCAAGTCGTGGCAGTTTAAGAACTACATAGACGTGTTCAAAAAGTTTCAGGTGCAGGGCGGGATAGGCTACCTTACGATGCTTTGGAATTCCGTATGGCAGACGGCGCTTTACCTGTTCGTAAACGTGCTGTCGAGTACGCTCGTGGCGTACACAACGGCTAAGTTCCGCTTCCCGGGGCGCAGGTTCCTTTACGGGCTCATGATCTTCACGCAGACCATTCCGATCATCGGAACGGGCGCGGCGTCGTACAAACTCCGCTACGCTCTCGGCATGATAAACAATCCCGCTACGATATGGTTTTGTTGGGCGGTAGGCTTCGACTACGCATGCTTCGTGCTGTACGGGACTTTTCAGGGCATAAGCAATTCGTATTCCGAGTCGGCGGAGATAGACGGCGCGAGCGAGTGGAAAATACTTATAAAAGTAGTTCTGCCGCAGGCGTTCCCCGTTATCGTAGCTTTGCTCATAACGAATTTCGTTACGCGTTGGAACGACTACACGACGGCGCAGATATCGTTAAATCACTATCCGAATTTGGCGTACGGACTGTACATTTTCCAAAAGGATTCGCAGTACGATTCGAATTCGCGCGGGCTGTACTTTGCGGCGCTCGTGTTCACCGCTCTGCCGGGTATCCTGCTGTACGCGTTCTTCCAGAACTTCGTCGTGAAGAACGTATCCGTCGGCGGGATAAAAGGATAAATCGAAATATACAATAAGGAGATATAAAATGAAAAAGTCGGGGAAACTTTTAACCGCGTTGTTGCTTTTGCTCGCGCTGTCGCTTTGTATGTTTGCCGCATGCAACGGCAAGGGCAAAACGGAAGCAAAAGTAACGCTGAAAACTCCGCGCGTTACCGAGTACCGCGTGGGCGACAACGTGGATCTGTACGATTTTATCGAGTACGACGAAAGTCAGGAGTACTCGTTCAAGGTCGCGAAAAACGGCTCGGAAGCGGAGCCGAAAGAAGTCAAAGGCAGAACGTATTACGCCGCCGAGTCGGGTAAATATTCCGCCGAGATCACGGCAAAAAGCGGCGAGAAATCGGACTCCGAAACGGTGGAATTCAACGTGTTCGAAGCCGTTCCGTTCGTGCGCGTGTTAAAGTCCGAATTCGACGTGAATTACATGCGTTCGGTGCCTATGGACTGGCTTATAGGTCAGAGCGCGCCGTATATCAAGGGCAACGACTACGAAAGCTACTGCGATTACGTATTCTACTACGAATACGCCGACGCGACGGGCGAGAAGATCGAACTCGAAGAAGCCACCGCCGACGGATTTTTCGACGGCAACGACAGGATCAAATTCATAAAAGAAGGAATTTACGTATTCCACCTTATAGTCGAGAACAGCGGCGGACTTTGCGACGGCAGTTTCACCGTAAACGTTTACGAAGACTTTTCGGCTGTTCCCGATATCGCGGGCGGCGTTATAGAATATGACGAGCAGACCAAGACGGCTACCTGGAACAAGGTGGAGAACGCGACGGACTACCGCATAAAGATCGACAGAAAGGAAGCTATCGTTTCGGCGAGCGCGGAAAACACGTATTCGCTCGATATCACGCCGTATCTTACGAGCGAGTTCCAACACTTCGATCTCGTCGTAACGGCGCGCGACGATAAGGCGCAGGCGTTCGGCAAGATAACGAAAGAGATAATCGTTTCGCCCGAAAAGTACGGCAAGCTCGTTCTTTCGAGCGGGACGAAAATGAACGCCGATACGGGAGTCGCGACTCTCGCGGGCAGATACGCGAATTCGCTCGGGTGGATGGGCGTTCGCGACAGCCTGAGCAATACTTACGCGGCTTGGAGCGGCGACTACGGCGTGGGCACGTTCGTCGAATTCGAGTTCACGGGCAACAACATGCCTCAGCTGTGCTTCTTCGCCGACAAGATAAACGGCGATATAACGCAGGGCTACGACGCAAACCGAAACGAGGGCATACTTCTGCTCGGCGGACTGTACGGTCAGGCGTTCTCGAACGTTTATCAGACTTTCTGGGGCGACAAGCTGACCGTTTGGGGACCCAACAGAGGCTACATGCACTGCAACAGCGTTATTTGGACGCACTACAAGACGGTTACCGAAGATTACCCGCTGTTCACGCAGGACGGGCTGACGCGCGCAGGCGACGTAACGTATAAACTCGTTGCGGGAACGTACGCGGACGGCGGCACGATAATGGCGAACTTACAGCTTTACAACAAGTCGAACGGCAAACTTCTTCACAACGCGCATATTTCCACGGGCGTGAAAACGACGGAACTGAGCGGCGGAAACATAATAGCTTTCTCGACGGTAAAGGGCGAAGATAAGCCGACCGAATTCACGGTACTCGGCAAGCCGTACGCGGGTGAACCCAAGTACACTTTGGAAGAAAAAGACGGCGTTTACGCGTACAATGCAACGTTCAATTCGGACGATACGGTTACCATTCAAAGCCGCCAGCTCGGCGGAGCGGCGTTTATGAGTAATCTGGATTCCGTAAACTTGGGATATATTTCGATAGACGGAAATTACGGCGCAGGAACGTATGTAGACTTTACGTTCAAGGGCAACAACATGCCGTATATAGTTCTGTTTGCCGACAGAGTGAACGAAGGCAGAAACGTGCTCAAAGGCGGAAAACTTACTAATACTCTCGGCAGCAAGGGACTTCTTTTGTTCAACGGTCTGGTAACTTCGCGTCATAATGCGGAAGGCATGCTCGGAACTTCCGACCCCGTTGAAGGCAACAGATTGAACAGTTTTCATGTGTTCGGTCCGAACAGAATGAAATCGGATTATACGAACGCGAACGGAAGTAGTCCGAGTATAGAAGACGGCAAGTGGCTTGTAAATATCAGCGGAAACGACTATCCGATGTTCTCTCAGCGCGGACTCGATAACGCGGGCGCGGATAAAGAATATAAGCTGACCGTCGGCACGTTCCGTAACGGCGACAGTCTGTGGATAGACGTTAGCATTTATGACGGCGCGACCGACGAAGTCATACATTCGGTACAGCGCGATCTCGGACTTACGACAGAGCAGATAGAATATCTCGGCACGGGCAGTATAATAGCCATGGCGAATATGAAAGGCTCGAAAGACCTGTATTCGACAACGTTCGGCTACTCGAAGCCTTACACAAAAGAAACGATACTTATGAACTCGGGCGCAACGTTCAATCAGGACGGAAGCGTAACGTTGAAAGGAAAACTTACCGACGCAGTTGCAATAAACGACAATAATAAATCTCAGAACTATATAGCATTTAAGGGCAACTACGGAGTAGGAACTTACGTAGACTTTGCGTTCAAAGGCAACAATATGCCTAACCTTATGTTCTTTGCAGACAATATTAACGGAAACTTTACGAGTTCCGCCGTATATACAGACACAAATTCGTCGCATTATAATCAAGCGGCTCCAAGCGGAAAAGGCTTGTTTATTCTTAACGGAATTTACCACCGCGGCAGTATCGGTAGGGGCGATACCGTACAGGTTTGGGGACTTGACAGAATGTCGTGTAACGCCGTAGATACCGCATTATCCGATGATGAAGGATACAGACTCATACTCAATGACGCAAATTACGCTCCGTTTACGCAGAACGCGCTTTCGGCGGATGCCAATGCGGAATATGAATATATTGCGGGAACTTACGAGAAAGACGAAAAAGTGTACCTGCATCTTAGACTTTATAAAAAGGTCGGTTCTCAAAACTTGCTTATAGGCGAGCTTAACGAAAACACGGGCATTGCCGTAAGCGATATAACAAGCGATATGTGCAATATAATAGCTTATGCCGCGTTCAAGGGCGCAGACAACGATACTACGTTTACGTATTCCGAACCTTACGAGGCGAATTCGGATGATATAGACGTTGTAACGTTTGGCGCAAGATATAATTCCGACGGCTCCGTTACGCTTAACGGAAAGCAAAGCGAATATGCGTGGTCGCAGGTAGGGGCATTAAAGAACAGCTACGTCGGCTTAAAAGGCAATTACGGCGTAGGCACATATATCGATTTTACGTTTACGGGTAATAATATGCCGAACATATGTTTGTTTGCCGATAATATAGACGGCGGTATGTCAAGGTCGGTCAATCCCGTCAGCGGTAACTCTGACGGCGACGGTCCGAATAAAGGCTTGATGATCGTAAACGGTTTCTATGGCAGTATAGGTCGCGTTTTGGGCAATACGCTTGTTGTATGCGGACCTAACAGGCTTGTGTATGCTATGAACGCGCAAGGCGGCATTATAAATCCCGCGCCCGCGCCCTATAATAACGACTTGATAAAATCCGTTTCGTATCCGTACTTTACTCAAAACGGGCTTATAGAAGCGGGAGAAACCAAAACCTATAAACTGACCGTAGGTACGTTCTTGGAAAACGGTAAAGTTATGCTCGATATGCGTATATACAACGCTTCGGACGAAAGTCTTATTCACGGCGTGCATATAACCACGAATGTTAAGGAAACCGATTTGCCGCAAATGGGAACAAACATTATAATTTATGCAGCGCTCAAAGGAACCGGAAACGACACTACGCTATCGTATTCCGAACCTTACAACGGCGAACCCGAAGAGTCTGTTTCGGTTTTGTCGAGCGGAGCAAAGTATAATTTGGATAGCTCCGTAACGCTTACGGGTAAAGCTTCATCGGTAAGTTGCGGAGCGGGCGATAATATATTAGCCAGCCGCGGCGGACAGAATTTTGTGGCGTTCAAAGGCGACTACGGAGTAGGTACTTATATCGACTTTACTTTCGAAGGAAACAATATGCCGCAACTTATGTTCTTTGCCGACAAAATCGAAGGCTTTTTCGTAAGCTATAAAAGCGCGCAACATGACGTTCAAGGTAAAGGTATGTTTGTATGTAACGGCGCTTGGCAGAGTCCCGATAACGGTGCAGGCGGCTCGTATTACGTCAGCGACATGATGCAGATTTGGGGACCCGACAGGGTTACGAGTAATTTGCACGGGGTAACAACGGAAACCGCAGGCGGACCGAAATTGCAACTCAGCGACGCACAGGCGAAACTGTTTACGGTCGGCGAACTTAACAAAGCCGCTAATGCAAACGTTAAATTCAGGCTTGTTGCCGGCACATACGAAAATAACGGTACTGTTTGGCTCGATTATAAACTTTATAAAGACGGTACGGAAGAACCGATAGGCGTTATCAACGTAGATACGGGAATTAACGTAAGCGAAATAACTTCCGATATGTGCAATATCATAGCTTTCCCTACGTTCAAGGGCAAGACTACGACCGAGAATAATTGCGATACTACGTTCTCGTTCTCTCAGCCGTATACGAAAACGGCGGCTTAATCAAGA
>DBEXQE010000296.1:0-7948 GCA_048167245.1 Christensenellales bacterium
AAAGATTAAATCATGTAAATTTTCGGGTAAAAACCGAGAAAATAATTAAATAAGGTAGGTAAAAAGATGAAAAAGACATTTAGATTAATTGGAATAGTTTTGATAATGATCGTTGCCGTTTTTTGCGCTGTTTCCTGTAAAAAGGACGGCGGGAACGACGGTCCGATTTTCGAAGAACTGCCGAGTGAGGAAAAGACTCTCGGTTTTTCCGTAACGTCGCTGGATATGTTGCTTGGCGACGAAGTTTCGCTTGTCGCAAGCTACACGACGAAAGAAGGCGCGGTTCTGCAATACGGTTCTTCGAATACGGCTATAGCCACGGTCGACGCGAACGGAAAAGTAACCGCCGTCGGCTTGGGCGAGGCGAAGATACAGGCAAGTTACGGCGAAGAAAAAGCCGAAATCCCCGTAAGCGTGGGGCTCGGCGAAGTTGTGCCTACGCTGTCTTTTCCCTACGTCGCGGGAACGGAATTTACGACTTCCGTATCTACTCAAATCAGCTTGATCCCGGTAGTGAATTTCAACGGAAAGACGTTTGCCGCCGAGCAATTGATTTTCGATCAAACGAATAAGCAAGTCGCCAACATCGAAAACGGAGTTTTCAAGCCCAAGGCGAAAGGAACAACCGAAGTTACCGTTTCGTGCAAGTTCCAAGGAAAAGAGTTTTCCACTCTTACGCGAGTGTTTAGAATAACTACGCAAAATTCGGTCGAACTGCAGATAAACGGTCAAGGATGGGAAATGACCGACAATATAGAATTGTATACGCGCGGTGAATTTGCGGGGAAAAAGTTTGCCACGAGCGCGCCGTTTGATGTAAAACTGACTATAAACGGCGAAGAAGTTGTTCCTACCGTATCCGTAACGGGGGGGGGTATCTCGTATTCTTCGGTTGACAAGACGATAGCCGTTGCGACGGGCGCTACGGCGGGAGATAACGCCGTAAATATTACATACAACGGAAAAGGAGAGAATATCGATCGGAAAATATCGGTTTCGGTCAATTTGCCTTTAGCCGAGTATAAGACGAAAGACGCGATATTGTTTTCGCTTGCCGACAAAGCGACCGAACAGCAATTGCCGGTAGAAGAAATGTTCGGGGCGTCCGCAACTTTAACAAGAGCCGAATATTCCGACGGAACGCAAATAACCGTAGAAAGCGGAAAACTTACGGGATTCGATGCGGAGAAAGCGGATCTCGGCAAAGAAAGGAAAATCAAAGTTTATACCGCCGATTGCGGCTACGAAATAACCGTAAAACCATGTACCAAAGTAATCCGTAAAGCGGAGGATCTCGAGTGTTTCAAATTGAACGATATAACCGTAAAAGATAACGGAGCGGGAAAAGCGACCGAAATTTCGTCGACCGACGTTTTCGACGGATATTATATCTTAGGCGGAGATATCGATGCTTCCGAATACGAACATCAAGTATTGCAAGACAGTACTAAAAACAAAACGTTAAACGGTGTTTTCGGAACCGTTACCGGCAGAGGACAAAAGGTTACGGGCGGTTTTACGGGAGTTTTGGACGGCGCAGGACATAAAATAAGCGGTTTGACCGTAATAAATCAGGGACTGTTCGGCATAATGAACGGCGGCGTTGTAAAGAATATAGCGTTTGTCGACGTTACTTTGAAAAGCAATGTTAGAGATAATAACGACAGACGTAACGTCGCTTTGTTTGCTCAGAACGTATACGGGGGAGAGTTCGAAAACGTTTACATTAAGACAAACGGCACGATATACGGCGGCGGAAAAACCGCATCACACGCTACCGACGCAGGCGGTAACAGAGCGCTTGTAGCCACATTTATGTCGGGCTATACCGACGAAGCTACGCAAAAGACTGTCGCGGTAAAATTCAAGGACTGTGTGTTCGAATACGACGTTGCGGATCCCGATGTTCAATACTGTTTTTCTTACGGTCTGTACAGCGCGGATCTGCCTGTTGTCGTATCAGGCAGCGTAACAAGTATATATTCGCCGCGTTTCGAAAACGTTTACGTTATATCGGGTTCCGTAATTTCCGTTGGTAACAAGAGTAACGTTTTGAAGAGCAATTCGTGCTTGGTGCTTGCGGAAAACGAAACCACGGCAGAAAGCAAGTTGCAATATGCTTTGGATATGTATAACGGAAAGTTGATTAGCGGTAATGAAACTGAGAAGACTTTTGATGCAAGCAAAATAAGGATCGCCGAAGGCGTCAAACGTTACGCAACTCTCGAAGATATGAAAACAGACAAAGATAACAATACGGAAGGTTACGAGAAATTGTCTTCCGATTACTGGAGCGTATCCGACGACGGCGTTGTTTCTTGGAAATCCGCCGTTTCGGGAGGCGGTGCGGATGAGTAAGCTCCTTGAAAAACAATATCCGCTCGTCGGCGAAAAAGTCGAATATCGCGGCAAGATCGGTTTTATGAACGACTTTATGACGCGAGAGCAACTTTACGATGAGGAGCTTTGGAAAATTTTCGCGGACCAATTTCGCGAGCGCAAGGACGGCTCGCGCGGAGAGTGGCGCGGAGAATTTTTCGGCAAGATGATGCGCGGCGCTTGCCTTACATACAAATATACGCGCGACGAAAAACTGTACGGGATTTTGGAAACGGCGATAAAGGACTTTCTTACCGCCCGCGACGAGTACGGAAGATTTTCGACGTATACTCTCGAGACCGAGTTTACGGGTTGGGATATGTGGGGCAGAAAATACGCGTTGCTCGGACTGCTGTACTTTTACGAAATTTGCAAAGACGAACGTCTTAAAGCCGAAGTTCTTTCGGCCGCGGAGAAACACGCCGATTATATTACGGCTCACGTCGGCAAAGGAAAGAAACACCCCGTGGCGTACGCCAAGTTACTGTTTTGGCACCATGCGGGACTCCCGTCGTGTTCGGTGTTGGAAGCGTTCGCGCGTCTGTACAAGATAGCGCCGAAGCCGAATTATCTCGACTACGCAAACCAGATAATCGAAGCGGGTTTTACGAATAACGACGACAATCTTGTGGATATATTCTATAAGAACGAAAAGAAGATTTCCGAGCTTATTTCGAAAAAAGCCTATGAAATGATGAGTTGTTTCAACGGACTTATAGAGTATTACGAAATAGTAGGCGAAGAAAAGTATCTTATCGCCGCACGCAACTTCGTTAATGCCGTTATAGATACGGAACTTACGGAGATAGGCGCGCTCGGAACCGATTTCGAGTTTTTCGATTCTTCCGTCGAAAATCAAACTTATTATAAAAGCAAGCCTATGCTCGAAACGTGCGTAACGGTTACGTTTATGAATCTGTGCTACAAAATGTTGCAGTTTACGGGCGAGAGCAGATTTGCGGATTATATAGAACGCTCGGCGTATAACGCTATGCTCGGCGCGCTGAATACCGAAAAAAACGAAACCGTTTACAAGCGAGTCGGCGAAGAATCGCAGATAATCGAAACGAAACGTTTTATTCCGATAGACAGTTACAGTCCTATCGTAAAACAGCGCAGAGCGATCGATTTCGCGGGTTGTCTGCAACTTAAAGACGACGGAACGAAATACGGCTGTTGCGTTTGCATTGCGTCTATGGGAACGGCTATATCCGCTTTGTTCGGCATAATGCGCGGCGAAAACGGATACGTGATAAACGGCTACGAAGAAGGGCGCGCGGAACTGATTTCGCCGTCGGGGAAAACATTTTGCGCCGAGTTTTCGGGCAAGCCGTTCGAAAACGACGAATCGGTTAAGATTAAGCTGTCGATGAGCGGGAAAGAAACTTTGAGATTCGCTTTGCGTATTCCGGAGTGGTCGCCGCAAACGACTGTAAAATATAAAGGCGAAACTGTTATGGCAGACTGCGGATATTTCGAGATAGTCGAAGAATTTCGCGACGGCGATATAATAGAGCTAATGTTCGACACGAGAATAAAAGCCGTAAAGAGAAACGGCAAAACGCTGCTGAAAAAGTGTATGTTTGCTCTTGCGCGCGACGAGCGCTATGCGGACGGTTTCGACGACGACGTATCCGTAACGGTGGAAAAAGACGGTTTCGTGAAAGGAGAAAAGATCACGAGCGGAACGGTAAACGCGATAGCGGAGTTTTCGGTGCCGCTTGCGGACGGAAAAAAGATTACGGTTTGCGATTATTCGTCTGCGGGCAAGGTGTGGGACGGCGAGTCGAATATCCGCATATCGGCTTGGTTATAGAAATGCCGTTCGACGTAATTTTATCGAAAATCTAAAAAACATTGAGGAGAAAGTATTTATGAAAAGATTGAAAACGTTGTTCTGTTTTATTTGGGCGGCTGTTTTCTGTTCGGGCGCCGTCGGTTGCGCATCTAAGACCGATTCGACCAAAACAAAGATTCAAGTTTTGGCGTATGAGGGCGGGTTCGGTTGGAAATGGCTTGAAGATTCCGCGGCAAGATTCGAGCAAGAAAACGCCGAAACCTCTTTCGAGGAAGGGAAAAAGGGCGTTATTGTGGAAGTGAAAGCCACGAAGGACACGAGCGTGAACACGATGAATTCGTCCGCTGTGGATGTGTATTTCACAAACGGCGCGATTCCTCGGGATTTCTCGCAGAGACAGCTCTTGGCTGATATAAACGACGTAGTAACCGAAAAAGCCGAGGAAAGAGACGGAGTAAAATATTCGATCGAAGATAAGATCGACGAAGATTACCGCGTGATTTTGAAAAACCGCGGCGACGGTCATTATTACGGATTGCCGTATGCGGATTATTATTACGGGCTTTCTTACGACAAAGAAGCGTTCGACGCGAAAAAACTCTATTTTGCGGCGCCCGATGCAACGGGAAAAACTCTTTATGAAAGTCCTTACGGTTCGGCGTATTTTCTGACCGAAGAAAATGCGTCTTCGAAAAAAAGTTGCGGAGTAGACGGCAAGTACGGTACGTCCGACGACGGTCTGCCGACTTCGATTAAAGAATTTATGATTTTGTGTTCGAAGCTTAAACAGAGCGGCTACTCCTGCATAGGTTTTCCCGGCGGACACGTGAATTACGCTAATCAGCTTTTGCCAGCTTTGTGGTCGTCGCTCGCGGGCTACGATGCTATGAGATCGAATTACGATTACTCGGGTGAGATCGAGGTCGTAACGGGTTATTCCGACGCTCCGCTGTTCGAGGGAATAAGCTATATCAAAAAGCCAGAGACGAAAAAAGTAACTTTAAGCGAGGCGGAGGGATACTATTCGACTCAAACCGTAGAAAGATATTATGCGCTTGCCTTTATGGAGGCGTGCGAAAACGAGGGCTGGTTCGCCAATATTTCCACGAATCCGAACGTAAGCAATATCAACGCCATGGGAAGATTCCTTACCAACGGTCTTACCGACGAAGAAAAAGTCGCTATGCTTCTCGACGGCAGTTTCTGGTACAACGAGGCGAGCGATTACGGCGAAGTGAACAAGTACAACGTTTTGTACGAAAAGCAGACGGGCGTAAAAAATCACATAAGAGAAATAGGCTGGATGCCTCTGCCCGTTTCGCTCGATGAATCGGTCGAGCCGAGAAACGACGGCGGCAGAAACAAGTATACTTTCACTCAAACGGGTAATTTCTTCGCGGTCGTGAACGCGAGAGCACAGAGCAAGGGCGAAGGCGTTTTGAACGCGAGCAAAAAATTCCTTCAATTTACGTACTCGGACGAGGAACTCAGCAAGAGAACCGGAAGACACGGCGTATTCTGTACGGGACTGACTCATCCCGTGGCGGACGAAGATTACGCCAAACTCAATTATTTCCAAAAGAGCGTTGTCGAAATGGCGGAAAACGCGAATCTTTTGGTGCCGACGGCAAATAACGAAACTTTCCTGTATTCGAGAACGTCTCTCGCGGCGGGCGGTTCGAGATACTATATGATAAAAGATTCGGCGAACAGAGAGTACAGTACGATTATGGGAGCAATGAGAAACGGCGGCTATAACGCAATGCAGATAATGGATTTCTCAAAAATAGACGAGTCCGGTTGGGGCGCTTATTATAAAGGTTGATTATGAAACTGAAAACCAAAACGAGCAAAATAAACAAGTCCAGAAAGCTGTTTTTCGCCTTGATCGTTTTTATGCCGCTTGTTCAGTATGCGGTTATGTCTCTCGGTACGAAATTAAACGCCGTGCTGATGTCTTTTCAAAGATACGATTGGGCAAGCGACGGAGTGGGCTACGACGTGGTTTTTGCGGGTTTTTACAATTTTAAGGTTGCGTGGCAATTGATTGTCGAAAGAGCTTATATGGTAAGAATATCGCTTCTCGGTTTTTTCGTAATGATGTTTGTTTCTTATCCGCTTGCTTTGATATTTTCGTTTTACATTTACAAAAAGTATCCGTTGGGCGGTCTTTTCAAAGTAATTCTGTTCCTGCCGCAGATAGTTTCGAGTCTTATTTTCGCAACGCTGTTCAAGTATATGACCGGAACGGTGTATATGGAAGTGTTCGGGGCACAGGCAGGCTTGCTTAACGACCCGAAAACGACGCTTTTTACCGTACTGTTTTTTAACGTGTGGGTGTCTTTCGGCATAAACGTGTTGATGTTCGGAAACGCAATGGGAAATATCGATCCGTCTGTTGTGGAATCCGCGCAATTGGACGGCGTGGGCATAGTCAGAGAATTTTGGTCCATTTCTCTTCCGAGCATATGGCCGACGATCGTTTCATGCGTTATAATTTCGTCCGTCGGAATCTTCACGAATCAAATGTATATGTTCGATTTGTTCGGTGAGGGCGGAAGATTCGAGTTGGCGTCGATAGGCTACTTTCTGTATCAAAAGGCGAGCGTTGCGGATTATCTCGAAACGCCTACCGAGCCGTCGCTCAGTATCCTGTCGTCCATGGGACTTATCTTTACCGTTATTCTTTTGACTGTGTCCGCGATCGAGAAAAAACTTCTGTATAAATTGGGACCTTCCGTGGAGTAGACGTTATGAACAAAAAGAAAAGTTTCAATAAAAGCGTCGGCAATAAAGCCGTTGTTATAATTTCATTTGCGGTATTGGCGTTATATTCCGTTTCTTTGCTGTTCCCGCTTCTTTGGGGCGTTTTGACGTCTTTGAAATCTTCGCTCGATTTCGATACCCTGCACAACGTTCTCGGATTACCGAATTTGGAGTTCAGCAAGGACACTTTTTTTAAGCTGTCGAATTATACGAGTATGTTTGAGAACATAAATCTCGACAGATCCGTCAGTTTTTTCGTGGGGAACAGAGAGGTCGCGCATAACAGCTCGAATACGTTTATCGGAATGTTGCTGAATTCCTTGATATATTCCGTCGGCGGCGCGCTTGTTACGACTACCGTTACGATGTGCGTGGCGTACGTTTGCGCGAAGTATAAGTTCAAAATGGCGGCTGTTATATATTTCCTCGTTTTGTTTTCGATGTCGTTCTCTCCCGCCGGGATTTATCCTTCGATCATTTCTTTACTACGCTCTCTCGGGATATATGACACTTGGTTCGGGTATTTCTTTCAGAAATTCGGATTCGCCGGAATGTATTTTCTATTGTTCTATTCGTTTTATCAAGGGCTTTCGGATACGTATATCGAAGCCGCCGAGATCGACGGCGCATCGCAGTTTCGTATTTTGATATCGATAATAATTCCGCTATCCGCAACGATTTTTTCCACTATCGCGCTTATAATTTTCGTGCAACTTTGGAACGATTATCAAACGCCGCTTTTATATATGCCCACAAAGCCTACGCTTGCGTTCGCGATTTATTATTTCACGAACAAAACTGTGTCGGGCGGTTTTGCCGAAAGGGGCGAGCCGGGCAAAATAGCGATGTGTATGGTATTGGCGATACCGGTAATTATACTGTTCGTCGTTTTGAGAGATAAGTTGATGGGCAATATAACTTTGGGCGGCATAAAGGGATAAAATCGTTAAAATATTAGGAGTAAAACAATGGTTATAAAAAAACAGAGAATAACGTTTTTATTTA
>DBEXQE010000297.1:0-7332 GCA_048167245.1 Christensenellales bacterium
GCTATTTCGGCGACGTGTATTTCAGCACCGAAGCGACTTCGAAAATCGTGCCGGGAAACATAGATAAAGTCGCAACGGAAGAAGCAAAGAACGCCCTTTACAAAGCAGACAAGAACGCCACTTACTCCGGATGCAATTACAGGTACGACATAACCGACCCGTACGAAGACAAATATCTGTCGTGCGTATTGACTTATCCGCACGAAACGAAGGGAACGACCGAAAACAAGCGACTCGACTTCATAGTTTGGAACGGAAAAGCCTATATAAAAAATATCGGAGATCTCGGAGAACAGCCCGCGAACAAAACGAGCGGCGGCTGTTATATCGCGACCGCCGTGTACGGTTCGTACGACTGCCCGCAGGTATGGACGCTGAGACGCTACCGCGACGACACTCTCGCTTCCACGCGACGCGGACGCGCGTTCATACGCATATATTACGCGATAAGCCCGCTGCTCGTAAAGCTGTTCGGCAAAACGAAATGGTTCAAAAGCATCTGGAAGCGCAAGCTCGACAAAAAGGTTTCTTTCCTGAACGCAAACGGCGTGGAAAATACGCCTTACGACGATAAAGATTGGAAACGCAGATAACAAAAAAAGCGCCTTCGCATTTCAATCGCGAAAGCGCCTTTTATTTTTGTTATGATCTTACTTTTTGCCCGTAAGTCTTGCGCGCAATTTATCGAGCACGAGCGAATTCGCAAGACGGCGAACCTTATCGGTCTGAGCGTCTATCGCTACGGTCGTGAACTCCTGCGGCAATATGTCTTTGACTATTTCGTCGACCTTATCGCTCGGAACTCCGCCGTCGCCGAGTTGCTGAACAAGCTGTTCCATAATAAGTTTGTTGGCGACCTGATGAGCAAGTTTATCGGCTATATCCATATCGTCCGCTTTCATCGCGTCGTCGGCGATGCTGAGCGCAATCCCGCTGTCTGCCGTAGCCGTTACGGGAGCGAATATTTCGGATTCGGCGTCGATCTTACTCAAAAGATCTTCGCCGCTCAGTTCTACCGTCTGCTCGGGTATTTCCTGCGTCGGTGCGGGTTCGACGGGAGAAACCGGCTTTTTACGCGCCTGTCCTGCCGATGACTTCTTTTTGGTTACCGCAGTCTTTGCGACGGCAGTTTTCTTAGCCCCGCTCTTTTGCGCGGGCTTTTTCGCTCCGCTCTGCTTCTTCTGCGTCGGCTTTTTAGCCGCGGGCTTCTTCGCGGGAGCAACGGACTGTTCTTCCTTATTCTCATTCGGCGCCGTATCTTCCACGCTGACGAAATCGGCGATC
The DNA here is from genome assembly GCA_048167245.1 of Christensenellales bacterium. GTDB lineage: Bacteria > Bacillota > Clostridia > Christensenellales > Pumilibacteraceae > RACS-047. The sequence goes on from DBEXQE010000297.1 coordinate 1,285, forward strand.
TGGTTAAGTTCGGCTTTCAGATCGTGAATGGACTTGGACAAATTTTTGTCGGCTTCGTCCGATTTCTGTTCTTTCTCGGCGATCGCGCTCAATTCGTCCTTTATTCTCGAAATTTCATCCAAAATTAGCCTGTTCTCTTCGCTGTCCTTTTCGCGGCTTATCTCGTCTTTGAGTTTCGCGAGTTCTTCGATTATCTGAGAATTGTCTATGACTACGGGTTCGCCCGAGTTCTGACTTATCTCTTCTTTAAGAGCGGCGATCTCGTTCATTATCTGCGAATTTCCGCTTTCGAGAGAAGGCACCGCCGACAGGGACGCGGCTATCTCGTTTTTGAGCGTTTCCATTTCCGAAGAAAGTTTCGTCGACGCTACCTGGTTGATATATTGATTTTGTCTTTCGAGCAAATGCGCCATTTCGGACATGAAGTTCAGCGTGGTCGCGTCAGCTTCGCGCTGATTTTCGAGTTCCGTTTTGAGATCGGATAACTCTTTGAGTACGGCGTCGTTCGTGGCGTCCGTCGTTTCCATGTCTTTAAGCGACTCTACGTCTTTTTTCAACGCGATGATCTGATCTCTCAGATCGCCCGTCTTATCTTGCGCGATACTTTCCTTGATCTGAGCGATCTCGTCGATAACTGCGGTAAGCGTTTCGGGCGCTTTCAGCGAATTTACTTCGTCGTGCAACGACGCGATCTCATCGAGAATTATGTTGTTGTAGCTTTCGAAAGTCCCTTCTCCGCCCGTGCCGTCGTTTATATTCGCCATACTGATCGCAAACAGCTGATCCCTGAGCGAACGGACTTGTTCGAGAAGTTCTTCGTTTGTCTTGTCTTCCGTCTCGGGCTCGGCGCTTTCCCGTTTCTTGGCTTCGCTGATCTCGTCCTTAAACGCCTGGAATTCGTCTCTGAGCGCAAGTATTTCGTTGATGACCGACAAGTCGGGTTCTTCGTTAAGCGCCTTAATATCGCTTCTGACGCTCTCAAAATCGCTTCTCAAAGAGCTTACTTCGCCAAGAAGCATATCTGCGTTGCCATTATCGGCAGTCTGATTACCGAACTCTTTAAGCGTGTCGAGTTCTTCTCTGAGTGCCGCGATCTCGCCGAGAATAGCGTCCGAATTATCCTGTACGGGAGCCGCCGCTACGGGCGTTCCCGACAACTGTTCTCTGATCTGCGACATTTCGTCGAACAGTGCGTTGACGGTCTGCGCGTCGCTTTCCTTTGTTTCGGCAATATTGAGGACCTGCTCTCTGAGCGCCGTGATCTCGTCGAAAAGAATGTTCGCGCTGTCGGAAATGTTCTCCTGCGCGTCCGTCGCTTCCGCGGGAACGGAAAGTTGTGCGATCTGTTCTTTGAGCGCCGCGATCTCGTCGAGTACGGCGTTGATGCCGTCGTTCCGAGCGTCGCTTTCTTCCGTCGGCTCGGTCGCAACGTTTGCCGCGATCTCTTCTCTGAGCGCCGCGATCTCGTTAAACAAAATATTGAAGTTTTCGCCGCCGTCTTCGGGCGCGCCTACGCCGCTTTCCGCATTTGTATGCTCGCCGCCCTGAGCCAAAGCGGAAACTTCTTCTTTGAGCAGAGCGATCTCTTCAAGCACTTCGTCGTTTCCGTGCGCGGACAATTCTTTCGCTTCGCTGAGCTGAGCGAGTTGCTCGCGCATTGCGACGATCTCGTCGTACATAGCGGCAACGGCGTCGCTTTCCGCTCTCGGCGCGTCGCCCGTCGGTTCTTCCGCAACAGCCGATCTCTCTTCTTCCTTTTCGGCAAGCAACTGCATAAGCATATCTTTTATGGACTGAACTTCGACGTCCAGAGTCGAGTTCTGCTCCGCCTTGACCTGCTCCAGATCGTTCTTGACTTCGGCGATCGCGTCTTTGAGATTTATTATCTCGTCGAGTACTATATTCAGCTCGTCGGAATTTGCCGTATGTGCCGCGTCGTCCGTTTCGACGACCGAAGTGCGGCGCGAAACCACGTTAGTCAGTTCGTCTACCGATTCGCGGATATTTTTGAGTTCTTCCGCCTGCGCAGACGCGGTTTCGTCGTTTTGCGTCTGCAATTCCGTCTTGAAATTAAGAACTTCGTCGTACAGAGCGTTAACGCTGTCTTCCAAGCCGTACTTCTCGCCATCTTCCGCTTTCGCTTCTTCCGCGGGAACGTTAGATGCATTGAAATCGTCCTTGAACGCCTGGATCTCGTCGCGCAGGGAAACTATTTCGCCGAGTATCATATTGACTTCTTCGTTCGTCGGCATCGTTTCGCCCTGCGGCTCTGCGTCTTTCGACGTAATTACTTCGTCGTGATAAACGTTGAGTTCGCTGCGGATATCGGTGATCTGCTTTAAGTCGTCCTGAATTTTCGCAAGTTCCGAGCGCAACGTGTCGAGTTCTTTTACGACTTCGTCCTGATCGAGTATTCTTGCGGCTTTAATGTCTTCGCGCAAAGAAACGATCTCGGCGGCGGTGTCGAATTCGTCGTCCGTCGCCAAAGATTCTTTTATCGTCGCCAGATCTTCGAGTATTATCGAAATTTCTTCGCTCGTGAGATTTTCGGAGAGCGTATCTTCGCGGTTTTCTTCGACTTCTATCTGATTGCGGATAAAAGACAGATCGTCCATGATCTTGACGATATCGTCTTCCATACCGGTTCCCGCAAGAACTTTTTCTTTGACTTCGGCGATCTCCGCCAAAATCGTCTGAATATTGTCGACCGAAGAATCTGCCGCGCCGTACAGCACTTCGTTCAGCTTGTCGGTTATATCGCTGAGCGTAAGAACGGTAGCTTCGTCCAACGTTACGGGTTCTTTCGCGGCGGCGTCCGTCGATTGCGTAGCCGCTTTCAGGTTCTCGATCTCGTCCAAAACAAGATTGGTCTGAGAAACTATATTGTCGTTCTGCTCTTTTGCGATTTCTTCGGTAGCCGCAAGGCGTTCTCTGATGTCGGCGATCTCTTTGAGCAGAGTCGATTTTTCTTCTTCCGAAGCCGCCAACGCTTCCGCATCGGGCGCGAGTTCTTTAAGATAAACGTGTTCCTTGATATCTGCGATATCGGTCGACATTTTGTCGTAACCGCTTAAAATATCGGTAACGCTTGCGGATATCCCGTCGAGCTTGCTTTCCGTAGCCGAACTTTTATCGTCTATCTTAGCCGAGATCTCGTCGAGTTTCGCGGTAGAATTCGCTTCGAGATCCGTTACGGAAGTCGTAAGCTGAGAGAGCGATTCGACCGAAACAGCGGCAAGGTCTTCGTACAACTTATCGAGTTGCGCAACGATATCGTCGCACAGTTTGTTGTTCGCTTCGTTGATATCCGCGGGGATCGGAATAGAAAGAACGTCGGCGCGCAGATCGGCGATCTGCGATATGAACGTATCCTGATCTTCGAGTTTCGTTTTGATATAATTCAAATCGTCGAGCACCTGCGCTTCCTGCTCGGTAGGCTCAATCCCCGCTTCTTCGCTCGCATCTTCGGGAGCGGACATTTCGTTCAATCTGTCGATTATATCGTTATAATCGTTTTTGAGATCGGCTATCCTGCCCAAAAGCTCGTCGCTTATATCAGCCGCGGAGATCTGATTTTTTATCGTTTTCAAGTCGTTGAGTATTGGCGTTATATCGACGGCGGGAGCGGAAACGACGGGATCGTCGCTACCTGCGACGCTCCGAACGTTAAGACCCGAAACGGCGTTTTTAAGCTCTTCTATTTTATCGAAAAGCGCTTCGTTTTCCTCGACGAGTTTGGAAGACTTATACATTCTCGGCGGTTTTGCAAGACGGTACGAAACTATATCTTTCGCCGTCAAAGACAAAATCGGCTGGATTTTCTTTTTAATGAGATCGGCAACGGCTATCGCGTCGCCCGTGCTTGCGGACTTAAGCTGTTCGAAGTAAGACGCGGTTTCTCTGCGCAAAGACTGCAACTTATCCAAGTTGCCCTGTATTGCGACCGCAGTGTCTATAAGTTCGTTTACGATATCCTCGGAATCTTCTATACGCGTTCTCTCGAACCTGTCGCACAGATCCGCATATTTTCCGACCGCATCGGCGACCGAGCCGCTTACCGAAACGGATTTCGTCTGATCGGCGAGCTGATTAAGCGCTTCGAGCGAGCGACTGTCTGCCTTGACGGAAAGCAGTCCGTCGGAAATATCGACGAGTGCATGATAAATATCGTCGGCTTCCGGCTCGGAAGACTGAGAAAGTTTCTTCGCGAACTTGTCGAGCATAACGAGTTTATCCCCGAGCGAATAACTCGACGACTCTATATCGAACTTGAATTTGTTGAACTCGTTATAAAGCTCCAGAACAATAGCGTTATGGCGGGTGGAGTTTTGCGAAGGACTTCCGATCAAACTTTTAAGTTCGTAAACTTGGCGCAGAATTTCGCTGTTGTCGCTGAGCGGAGCGGACGCCGCGAATTTCAAAGCGTCTATTTTACGCTCCAGATCTTCGTTCCCGCCGGCACTCTTTAAGAGTTCTTTCAACTGCTCGATCTCTTTCGATATTCCGTTGTCGGCGCCTCCCGCACTTTTTGCAAGATTTGCTTTAAGACTTTCGATGCTCTTGTTTATTTCCGAAAAATCGGGCAAAGACGAAATGCGTTTACGGATCTCGGAGATCTGCGATTGCAATCTGCCGTCGGATTCTTTCGACGCTTTCAGAACCGTTTCGTTGATCGAAACGAGCTTTTGGATATCGCTCCTGATTTCGTTCGCGCTCTCGGGAGCAAAAGACCGAACGGGCGCCTTGTCGTTCTTAACGGCGCCGCCTTCCATTTCGTCGAGCTTTTCGTGTAAACGCTTTATCTCGCCCTGCAAAGCCGCTTCGTTCTGCTTTTGTTCCTTTTCCATCTGCTCTTTGAGCCTGTTGAGTTCCAAATGCAAACTCTGCTCGTTTTGAGTGCGACTGAGTTCGTCTCTCAAACGGGATATCTCGTTATACATTCCGATATCGCCGCCGACGTACGGTTGATTTGCGGTAATAACGTACGGGGGAACCTGCGCCGCTACCGGTTGCTGTACTACTGCCGGAGCGCCGCCTACGCTGCGTTTAAGATCCGCGATCTCGTCGAGCACCTGATTAAAACGATCGTCGTAGTAATTATCATCGTAATTCTCGTCGTAATTCTCGTCGTCGTAATATTCTTCGTCGCCGTAATCGTCTTCGTACCCTTCGTCGTCATACTCTTCTTCGTCGTATTCGCCGTCGTCGTACTCTTCGTCATACTCTTCGTCTTCGGGATCGTATTCTTCGTCGCGTTCGATCACTTCTTCTTCGTATTCGTCGTAATCGTCTGGATTGTCTTCCATTCCGTATTTGATAAATCCGTCCTTAAACTTTTCCATAATACCCTCACATTATTGCCCGATAAGGTCATCTATTTCTTTGGTCTTTCAACTGCTCTTACTTGCTCGGCGGTCTTCTCGTTCCCGACGAAGGACGCGGCGCTCCGGGTCTTGCTCCCGGTCTTGCCGCGGGTCTTGTTCCGGGTCTTGCCGCAGGACGCGTTCCCGGCCTTGCCGCGGGTCTTGCTCCCGGTCTTGCCGCGGGTCTTGTTCCGGGTCTTGCCGCAGGACGCGTTCCCGGTCTTGCCGCAGGACGAGCCGCTCCGGGCCTTGCACCCGGTCTTGCCGGATTGCGACGCGGAACCTTGTTTACGCGTTCGGTAACTTTCTTGACTATGCGCTTGGGAGCTTTATTAGCCAATGCCTTGTACCTTGCGAGTTCGGCGGCGTGCGCGGCGTCGTTCATCGACCTGTCCAAAAGATCTTTGAGTTCCTGACTCTCCTTTTCTTCGTCGTCGAGTCTTAACTGGATATCGTAGAACTTTTCTTTTAATTCGTTACCCTGAGCTTCCGTTTCGACCGTTTTGAGATCTCGTCTTATTTCGGCTATTTCGAGCTTGCGACGCTTGATCTTCTCCGCAAGACGGGCTTCTTTCTCGGCTTGCTCGGCGGCGTTCGCCTTTTCCGCTTCTTCCGCTTCCTTTTTAGCCTTTTCGGCTTCTTCGTCGGCTTCTTTGCGTGCCTTTTCGGCAGCCTCGTCAGCCTC
>DBEXQE010000298.1:0-5978 GCA_048167245.1 Christensenellales bacterium
AATAATCGAAATCAAGTTTTTGTGCTATTTTTCGGCGATTTTGTGTATTATATGCGTATTTTGAGTAAAAATACATAATTATTATACATAAACGTTTATATTTTTTTTAGCACTTGCGCCGATAGACTGCTAGCAATGTAAAAAGATAGTTGCTTACGAAAAAGTCCCGTTCCCGATCTATTTATTTGACAAATTCCCGCGCGCATTGTATAATTGACTCTACAAGATGGAAAGCGTAGCGGAAAAACTTATCGAGCTCAGGATCGCCACGCGCAGAGCGTGCCGCAAGAAAGACCCGGCAGTCGGAAAAAGCGTTCTGTCCCTTAACGACAAAGCGCTGTTTTTGTTGTTAAAGCACCCGTTGCCGCCCGAAGAACTGACCGACGCGCTTTGCATAAGCTCCGCGAACTTAACTCACTTGACGGACAAGATGATAGCAAGCTCTCTTATCGAAAAGAGCCGCTACGGGAGCGACGGCAGACGCATTTGCTACGTTATAACTCAGAAAGGAACGGATACGATACGCGCCGTCCTGTCGGAAATCGACGACAATTTCCGCATGATACTGAACAAAGAAAGCGAGTACAGGGAAGCGGTGGAGCATATCGACGAAGTGCTGGACCTTTTATCGTTTTTGTAACGCGCGGCATATATATTATTATTCGAGAAACTATGGGAAACTTTCAAAAAGACATACAGGCGGTGTTAAAGCACGACCCCGCGGCGAGAAACAAGCTCGAAGTCGCTCTGACTTACAGCGGATTTCACGCCGTCGTTTTACATAGGCTCGCGCATTTTTTCTACGTTCACCGCTATAAACTCTTGGCGCGCATAATAAGTCAGCTTTCGCGCTTCTTCACGGGCATAGAGATCCACCCGGGCGCGAAGATCGGCTCGGGCGTGTTCATAGACCACGGCGCGGGCGTCGTTATAGGCGAAACCGCCGAGATAGGCAACAACGTCGTTATCTATCAGGGCGTAACGCTCGGCGGCACGGGCAAGGACAAGGGCAAGCGCCACCCGACTATCGAAGACAACGTTATGATAAGCGCGGGCGCGAAAGTTTTGGGACCGTTCACCGTAGGAAAGGGCGCGAAGATCGGCGCGGGAAGCGTGGTCCTGCGCGAAGTTCCGCCGAATGCGACAGTCGTCGGGATCCCGGGCAAAATAGTGCGGCTTAACGGCGAGCGCGTGGACGATCTCGATCAAAATCTCCCCGACCCCATTATGGACGAGTTGAACAAGATCAACGAGCGGCTCGATGAGATATATTCGAAAATAAACAAAACATAGAAACGCCACGGCGACTGCGTTTTTATGAAATCACTGTAATATCATATAAAGGAAAAATTTCAATGCTTAAACTATACAACACCCTGTCGCGCGAAAAAGAAGACTTCAAACCACAGACGAATAAAGTTACGATGTATTCGTGCGGACCTACGGTATACAACTACGCGCACATCGGGAACTTACGCACGTACGTTTTCATGGATATCCTGCGCCGCGTTCTGAAATACGACGGCTACAAGATAAAGGGCGTTATGAACATAACGGACGTGGGTCATCTGCTGTCCGACGCGGACGACGGCGAAGACAAAATGGTCAAGGCGAGCCGCGAGCAGAAAAAAACTCCCGCCGAGATCGCCGCTTACTACACGGATATTTTCATGAAAGACACCGCCGCGCTGAATATCGGCATGCCCGAGATCATAGCGAAAGCGACCGACCACATAGACGACATGATAAAATACGTAGTCGCGTTGCAGGAAAAGGGCTACGCGTACGAAACGAGCGACGGGATCTACTTCGATATTTCGAAGTTCCCCGAATACGGAAAGCTCTCGCGCCTTAACTTAGACGATCAGATAGCGGGCGCGCGCGTGGAAGTCAACTCCGAAAAGCGCCACCCCGCCGATTTCGCGCTGTGGAAAAAAGCCGAGAAAAACCATATAATGCAGTGGCAGTCGCCCTGGGGCATGGGTTATCCCGGCTGGCACATAGAATGTTCGGCGATGAGCCGCAAATATCTCGGCAGAACGCTCGATATCCATACGGGCGGCGTAGACCATATACCCGTTCACCACGAAAACGAAATAGCTCAGAGCGAAGCGTTAGAGGGTTGCAAGACGGTCAACTACTGGCTGCACGGCGAATTCATGCTCGTGGACGGCGGCAAAATGAGCAAGTCGCTCGGCAACACCTACACGATAGCTCAGCTCGAAGAAAAGGGCTATCCCCCGCTCGCGTTCAGATATTTCTGCCTTAACGCGCACTACCGCAAAAAGCTGAACTTTACGTTCGACGGCATGGATTCGGCGCTGACTTCGCTCAAACGCCTTTACTCGCTCACATTAAAGCACAGATCGGGCGCGGAAAAAACGGACTCGGAAACGCTCGGAAAATACAGAGCAGAGTTTCAAAACGCGATCGACGACGATCTGAATATACCGCTCGCGCTCGGCGTGCTGTGGACCATGCTGAAAGACGAAAAGGGATCGCGCGACGTCTACTCGCTCGCGCTCGAATTCGATAAAGTTCTCGGACTTTCGCTCGACAAATGCGAAGAATACGCCGAGAAACCCGAGCAAGCCGAGATCCCCGACGATATAAAAGCTATCGCCGACGAGAGATGGGAAGCGCGCAAAAACAAGAACTGGGCGGAATCCGACCGTCTGCGCGAAGAACTCAAAGCAAAGGGCTACGCCGTTAAGGATTCGAAAGACGGCTACACGCTCGAAAAAATTTGATCGTTTACAATAGCACAAAAGGCTTCCCTGTAAAAGGAAGCCTTTTGTTTTTCATCGCTTAAAATTCATTGAAATTGTCGAGCGTCATGGGGCGCGTCTTGTTCTCTATTTCCGAAACCATGGCGACGATCTTATCGTTCACGGGCGTCGGAATACCGAGTTCCTTTCCCTTAGACGCTATATAGCCGTTAAAGAAACCTATTTCGGCTTTTCCGCCGCGCTCCAACGATTGAAGCGACGACGATTTGAGATTTTTGTATTTGATACCGACTACGCGTATCACGAGATGACGCCTGAAATTCGAGAAACCGCCCTTGCGCGCCGTCATTTTGTAGTAGTCGATCTTGTTCGCGTACGGCGGGACCTTTATTTTCAGCGCGTCGGCCACGTCCATTCCCTCGCGCATGATCTCGATAAACAGGTTTCTGAGCTTTTTGATTTTCAGCATTTTGCCGAGCGTCAAGCCGCAGATAGCCCCGAGCGCCGTTATACACGAGTTGACGAGCAGTTTCGAGTACAGCTCTTCGTAGATCTTATCGGTAATATGCGTCGGCGAAACGGCTTCGAGCGCTTCTTTGAGTTTGGGCAGAAGCGACGAAGAATATCCGTCGTACATTCCGATTATAAAATCGCCTTCCGAAGTCTTGACGAGTTTTCCCGGCGCGGTCATAGTGCCGCCGAAACCGATAACGCAACCGACCGTTCTCTCTTTTCCGACTATCTCGGCGAGAGCGTCTATGCAGATACCGTTCTGCATGGAAACGAAAAGCGTGTTTTCGTCCGCAAACGGCAATGCGTCGCGCGCCGCCTGTTGCATATCGTACGCTTTCGTTACTATCATTATTACGTCTTTTCTGCCCGAAAGATCGGAAACTTTTTCGACTGCGTTGAGTTTTATCTTCTTATTCACGACGCCCGTAACTTCGATGCCGTCGTTTTTTATTATGTCGACTGTTTCCGGGTGCTTGCAGACGAGTTCGATATCGTAGCCCTTGTCCGCCATCTGAGCCGCGGTAACGCCGCCTATCGCGCCCGCGCCTATTATACCTATTTTAAGTTGTTCCATTTTTCAAATATTCTCCTTGTTAAAAAGTTTAGCCGTTTGGAAGCGCAAAAAAAGGTCGCATAAGCGACCTTTTTTGTTATAATTTTATTATTTCTTAGCCGCGGGCTTCTTTGCGGGAGCCTTTTTGGTAGCGGGTTTCTTAGCCGCGGGCTTTTCTTCCGTAGCAGTTTCGGTTTTTTCGACCTTTTCCGCTTTAGCGGCTTTCTCGGCGGGCGCTTCGAACGTGTAAGTCGGAGCTTCCGCAGATTTTGCGGCGATCACATCGGCAACGGCTTCGGGAGCTTTCGCGCTTACGCCGACCGCGTTGATATACAACTTGATCTTGTCGTTCTGATTAAGGTTGACGGGGTCGGATACCATTGCGCAAAGGTAATCTTCGATACCGTCTACGGCAACGTATACGAGCGTTTTGTCGCCCATGACGTCGGCGTCCTTGACTCTGCCCACGATGACCTGTTTCGGGTTCTTCTTAACGTCCGCAAGGTTGATCGAGAAGTAGTTCGGATCGAGATAAACTGCGTATTCGCCGGATTCTCTTATCGTTTCGTTGGTGTTGATAGCGATCTTGCTCTTGCCGAACGCTATGCTTGCCAAAGTTTCCTTAACGGTAACGGTAGCCGCCGCCTTATTCGCGGTAACGGTCTTGGAAGCGATGAGCTTGTTGTTCGTGTCGATATCTCTGAGCTGTATCGACGAAACTTTGCAGTAAAGTTTGATCTTGTCGCCGCCCGTAACTTTCGTGTCGATAGCGAGCTTGGAAACTATATAGCCTTTCTTGCCGGGTACTGCGACGTAAGCCGCGGTATATCTCGGGTACTTCTCCACGAAGTCCACAACGCCGTCCATTTCGAAGTATTCGCTATTGTCGTACGTTGCGCCGGCTTCCGAATCGGGATTGAACACAGCCGCGTCGAACGCTTCTTTGTCCATAAGCGCGTCGGGAGCGATCTCCAAAATAACGTCGGAATTTATCTGATCGTAACTTACGAGCTTTTTGGCGATAGCTTCGGGCAGATCGATCTTGACGTTGCCGAATCTTACGGTAAGTTTGTCGGGTTCCGCCAAGAACTTAGCGGGGATCCTGTTCGCTCTCGGAACGCCCATGATGGTAAGTTCCGTTTCGGGATCGAAGAAGTGGATATGATTTGCGTCGAACGCGAGTTTTACGCTCTCGCCCGCTTCGACCGTGCTTCTCGCGTCGATACGCGCGATCGTGTAATCTTCCTTGCCGTCGACTTTCATATAAAGTATCGTTTCGTTACCGAGTTTTTCGATAACGTCGATATCCGCTTTGATGACCGTATTGGGCGAGCCTGCGATAAATACTTCTTCGTCGTGAATGTCTTCGGGACGAACGCCCATCTTAACGGGCTTACCGAAATACGATTCGTCCATAAGGCGTCTTGCGCGGGCTTCGGGGATCTCTATTCTGTTCTCGCCGAAACGCGCGAACACTTTGCCGCCGTCGCGCTCCAAAGCCGCGTCGAACAGGTTCATCTGAGGCGAGCCCAAGAACGTTGCGACGAATATGTTTTCGGGATAGTCGTACAGGCACTGCGGCGTGTCGACCTGCTGAACGATACCGTCTTTCATGACGACGATACGGGTACCCATCGTCATTGCTTCGGTCTGGTCGTGCGTTACGTAAATAAACGTAGTAGCGAGTTTGTTGTGAAGTTTCGTTATTTCGGTTCTCATCTGAACGCGGAGTTTTGCGTCCAAGTTGGAGAGCGGTTCGTCGAGAAGGAAGACTTTCGGTTCGCGGACTATCGCACGACCCAAAGCGACACGCTGACGCTGACCGCCGGAAAGAGCTTTCGGCTTACGGGTAAGTAGCGGCGTGATACCGAGTATCGCGGCTGCTTCCTGAACGCGGCTGTCGATCTCCTGACTGTTCATCTTGCGCAGACGAAGACCGAACGCCATGTTGTCGTAGACCGTCATGTGCGGGTAAAGAGCGTAGTTCTGGAAAACCATCGCTATATCGCGGTCTTTGGGTTCGACGTCGTTGACAAGTTTCCCGTCGATATAAAGTTCGCCTGCGGAAATTTCTTCCAACCCCGCAACCATACGAAGCGTAGTCGATTTACCGCAACCGGACGGTCCGACGAAAACGATAAACTCTTTGTCGTCGATGTCAAGGTTGAAGTCCGATACGGCTT
>DBEXQE010000299.1:0-9369 GCA_048167245.1 Christensenellales bacterium
GCATATGAATAAACTCACCCGTAAGTAATTTAATATTTTTCTACGGAATTATTGCCACATAAGCATACGATTATTCACTGCAAACCGACTAAAAAGGCAAGAAAAAAAAGACGCCGAAACGCCTTCTTTTTCAAGAATGAACTGTAAGCCGAATTCTGTATCAAACGGTTATCTGTCTTGCCCGTATGTTGCCATACGGATCGAGCGACGTAAGGGAGACGGCGGACAACCGATTTCTCCCCGGTCTTGCACCGGACGGGGTTTACATAGCGCGCCGCGTCGCCGCCGCGCCGGTAGGCTCTTACCCTGCCTTTCCATCCTTACCCCGAAAAGGGGCGGTTTATTTCTGTTGCACTTTCCTTAAAGTCGCCTTTACCGGTAGTTAGCCGGCGTCCTGTCCTGCGGTGTTCGGACTTTCCTCGCCCCGATCGGGGCGCAACCGTCTGTTCATCTCGCAGATAATTATAGCAGAACGAAACGCATTTGTAAACTCAATTCGAATAGATTATTCGCCCTGTTTCATGGCGCGGGAGATTTTTTCTATCGCGCGCTTCTCTATGCGCGAAACGTAAGAGCGCGAAATATTCAGCATATCGGCGACTTCGAGCTGAGTGTGGGTCTTTTTGTTTTCGCCCATGCCGTAGCGCAGTTTTATGATCAGGTTTTCACGCTTGCTCAGCGAACTTTCTACGATCTGAAGCACCTTTTCCCATAAGATCTCGGTTTCGACTTTCTTGAAAACGCTGTCGCCCTTTATAGGGATTATGTCCATCAGCGTTATTTCGTTGCCTTCCTTGTCTACGCCCACGCTTTCGCCCAGGCTGACGTTCGAGCGGTGCTTTTTGTTCGAGCGTATGTACATCAGAATTTCGTTTTCTATACATTTGGCGGCGTAGGTCGCAAGCTGAGATCCCTTGCCGTATTCGAACGTTTCGATGCCCTTTATAAGACCTATGCTCCCGACGGAAATAAGGTCGTCCGCTTCTCCCGCGTTGTTGTACTTTTTGACTATGTGCGCGACGAGCCGCAGATTATGCCTGATAAGCATTTCACGCGCGGACTTATCGCCGGCACGCGCGGCTTCGAGATACTTTCTTTCGTCTTCCTGCGACAGCGGCGGCGGAAAGGAACCTTTGTTGTTTACGTACGAAGCGAAACAGAAAATCTTGCTTAAAAACGTAAGAAAACTTTCGAAAATCATACAAAGTCCGTCCTTTGCCCCGAAAACGCAAGGCTATACATTATATGACGAATTTTGTATTTTTTTGCCTGTCCAAGTCGAAAAAGCGCAAAAAAAGACCGCCTTATCACAAGCGGTCGTAATTTATCGGCTATGGCGAATTGAAATCACTTGACGTTTTTCTTGCGCAGGATATCGCCTTTGTGCAATTTTAGTCCCGAATACAAATACAGCTTTTGCTGAACGAGCAACGCGTCCGTTACTTCTCCGCCGTTCTCGTCTTTCATAACGGGAACCGTAAACGTCTTGCCGAACGTGTCCGTCGGAGAGAGAACTTCGAGCGTATCTCCCGTTTTGAAACGGTTCCGTTGCTGAACGATCGCTTCGTCGCCCGAATTGCCTAAAACGAGAGCGCAGAAAGCATAGTCCGCGGCGGGCTGAGAAGTTTCGACGCATTCGGTTTCGCTCGACGGAAAATAAAAACCCGTGCAGTACTTGCGGTGCGTCGCCTTGAACGGTTCTTCTCTCAGCTCCTGCGGCAGAACGTAATTTTCGGGATCTCTTTCGTACAAGTCGACCGCGCGGCGGTATGCGTTGACTGCGTTTGCCACGTAGTAAGCCGTTTTGGTGCGCCCTTCGATCTTGAAGCTGTCGACGCCCGCTTCGGCAAGTTCCTTGATATGCTCTATCATATTAAGATCGCGGCTGTTCATGATATAAGTGCCGCGCCCGTCTTCCTGCATTATAAGCGGATTATTTCCGCGCGAAGTTTCGGTTACGGAATATTCCCATCTGCACGGCTGAGCGCACTCGCCGTGATTCGAAACTCTGCCCGTAAAATAATTGCTGAGCAGGCACCGCCCCGAATATGAAACGCACATTGCGCCGTGTACGAACGCTTCGAGCGAAACGCTTTCCGGCAACGCCGCTCTTATCGCGGCTATTTTATCAAGGCCGAGTTCTCTTGCAAGAACTATGCGCTCCGCGCCCATATCCGCCCAGAACGCGGCGGAAAAAGAGTTCGTAACGTTGCTTTGCGTGGATATGTGTATCGGAAGTTCGGGAGCGTTCTTTTTTACGCACGTGAAAACTCCCGGGTCGGAAACGAGAACGGCGTCTGCATTTATGCTTTTAAGATATTGCGCGTACTCGGGCAGACCGTCGAAATCTTCGTCGTACGCGAAAATATTAAGCGTAACGTAAACCTTTTTGCCAGCTTTATGCGCGTATTCCACAGCCGCTTTGAGTCCGTTTTCGTCAAAGTTGTCCGAAAGCGCCCTAAGCCCATACTTTTTGCCCGCAAGATAAACGGCGTCCGCGCCGAAATACAGCGCCGTTTCAAGACGCTCGAAATTCCCCGCGGGAGCCAATAATTCGATTTTCTTTTTCCGAGAATTTTTCATATGCACTATTTATTTTGCATAAACGACCCGAGAAAAGCGCAGCTTAACGCACTATTACGCGATGAATTTCGGCTCGAATATGGATAGGCTCATGCCGTCGCCTATGGGCAACACGCTCGTTATCAGCCTTTTGTCGTTGCAGATAAGTTCCAAAAATTCGTTTATGCGCTTTACGAGCCCCGCTTTCTTTCCGGCGGAAGTTTCGCCGGTTACCATTCCGTTATAAAGCACGTTATCGCAAAGCAACACCCCGCCGGGGTTCATGTTTTTCAATATATACGGCAGATAATCCGCATAGCGCGCTTTGGGTCCGTCGAGAAACGCGAAATCGAAACTGCCGTCGAGAAGCGGCAGGATCTCGCCCGCGTCGCCGCAAAACAAAGTTACGCGATCGCCGAGCCCCGACGAAGCAAAATTCTTTTTCGCTATTTCGGCAAGGTTTTCGTCTATCTCGATAGTGTAGAGCGAAGATATGTCGCAGGCATTCAGCATGATCTGCCCGCTGTAACCTATCGCCGTGCCTATTTCGAGAATTCTTTTCGGCTTTTTCAGTATTATGAGCTGAGCCAGAAAGTTGACAGTTTCGGGCAACAGCACGGGGATCATGTTCTCGTCGGCGTAGCGTTCCGTTTCCGAAAGTCCCGCCGCCGCTTCGCGTCCGACCAAACCGCGCAGAAATTCGCTTGTCTGGTTGGGAGTCTTGAACGGCATGGGTTTTCAGGCTTCCAGGATCATCGTGAGTATAATGGGGTCGCGGCGCGTCTTTTTGAACAGATAATTTTTGAGTTCCTTGCGCACTGCGTTTTTAACGGGATTGAGATCCGCCGAAGCGGCTTTTAAGTCGCACTTTTCCAATGCGCGCATGACTACGTCTTTCGCGTCGGAAATGATATCGTCATTCTCTTTCAGGAACATAAAACCTTTCGACGCCACGTCTATATCGCTAACCGCACCGCTCGCCTTGTCTATGCTTACGGCGACGCACACAAGCCCGTCTTCGGACAAATGGATCCTGTCGCGGATAACGACGCTTCCGACGTCGCCCACGCCCAGACCGTCGACGAGCAGATAGCCCGCCGTTACGTTGTCGCCGAGCTTGAACTGCTTTTTATTCACGAGAACGCAGTTGCCTATATCGCAGATTATGATATTGCTCGACTCCATTCCCATTTTCATGGCAAGCTCCGCATGGCGTTTCAAGTGCCTGTATTCGCCGTGAACGGGAATAAAATACTTCGGCTTTATAAGCGCGTGTATCAACGAAAGTTCGTTCTGACATGCGTGTCCGCTCACGTGAACTTCCGCCAGGCTCTCGTAGATGACCCTTGCGCCCAAGCGGTACAGGTTGTTGATAACGTTGTATATCATCTTCTCGTTGCCGGGTATCGGCGAAGCGGAAATTATAACCGTGTCGTTGAAACCGAGTTTTACTTTGTTGAACTCGCCGCTCGCCATACGCGTCAGCGCGCTCATGGGTTCGCCCTGACTGCCCGTAGTTACGATAACGAGTTCCTTATCGTCGAGATTTTTGATCTTCTCTATATCGACTACCGTATCTTTCGAATATTTGAGTTCGCCTATCTTCGACGCCACGTCGAGCACGTTGAGCATGCTTCTGCCCGAGAACGCCACCTTTCGCTTGTACTTTACCGCAAGGTCTATTATCTGTTGCAGTCTGTGAACGTTCGACGCGAAAGTAGCTATAAAAATGCGCCTGTCCGCGTTGTCCGAAAAAATCGAATTCAGCGACGCGCCGACGGTGGCTTCGCTCATGGTCGAACCGCGACGCTCTACGTTCGTGCTTTCGGCAAGCAACAGCAAGACGCCCTTTTCGCCTATTTCGGCTATGCGGTTAAGGTCGATCACGTTGCCGTCGATAGGCGTATAATCGACTTTGAAATCGCCCGTATGGAACACGACGCCCACGGGCGTAGTGATCGCGAGCGCGCAACTGCCCGCGACCGAGTGACTCACGTTTACGAACTCCACCTTGAAGTTCGCGCCCAAATGGATAACGCTGCCCGGCTTGACGGAATTCAGCCGAACCATTTCCGTCATTTTATGCTCTCTGAGCTTAGGTTCCAACAAAGCGAGAGTGAGCCGCGTTCCGTAAACGGGAACGTTCAAGTCCTTTAACACGTACGGCAACGAACCTATATGGTCCTCGTGCCCGTGCGTCAATACGATCCCTTTGACTTTCTGCCTGTTGGCTATAAGATAAGCCGTATCCGGGATAACGAGATCAACCCCCGGCATATCTCCGCTCGGAAAAGCCACACCGCAATCGACGACGATAATTTCGTCGCCGAATTCGAGAGCGGTCATATTTTTACCGATCTCTCCCACGCCCCCAAGAAAAATAACTTTGAGCGACGGGTCGTTCTTATTAACTTTTTGCAAAACTGCCTCCCTGAAAAGTAATATATATAAAACTCAAATTAAAAATTTCAAGTTAAGATTCCATATATATTATATAGGAAAGCCGAGAAAAAAACAACCTTTTATAAGCCTGTTTCAGGAAAAAATATCGGAGAATTGCGTCGAATTAAGCCCTTTTTCGGTAAAAACGGCATTATCGGCAAGTCCGACGCCCACGCAGAGCGAAAATCCGTTGCCTATGATGCTGTCCGCGTAGCGTCCTTTAACGGTAACGCCGTCCATGACTATGCAGTTTTCGAGAACGGATCCGCTCGAAATCTTGCTTCCGCGACCTACTATGCAACGCGAAATATTCCCCACGAGTTTGCTGTCGCAGGCAATTACCGAGCTTCCGCCGCTACCGACGCGGTACGACGAATATAAAGCGCGGAAGTTATTGCGGCAAGGTTCGAAAAAGCCGCCGCCCACCACGTCGAAATTGGCTTTGTAATAGCTGTTTATATCGCCGATATCGCACCAATATCCGTCGTGAATGTACACCGACATTTTTCCGCGTTCGAGCAAGACGGGAAACAGATCTTTCGCAAAATCGAATTTCGTGCGCTTCGGGATAAGTTTTAAGACGGACTTGTTTATAATATACACTCCGCAGTTTATGAGCGTGCTCGTGCTTTCGCCCGGCGCGGGTTTTTCCTTGAACCCCGTAACCGTCCCCCAGGCGTCCGTTTCGACTACGCCGTAGAGCGAAGTGTTCTTCTCGTGCTTTACCGCCATGGTAACGTCGGACTTCGATCGCACGTGCTTATTCAGCATGGACGAGAGATCGACGTCTTCGAGCGCGTCGCCGGACACGACGATAAAAGTATCGTCCAAAAACTTCTCGGCCGCCTTGACCCCGCCCGCGGTCCCGAGCGGACGCGTTTCGATAGAAAAGCGGCACGAGATATCGGAATAGCCCGTCGCCCAATCAATGATCTGTTCGGGTTTGTGGCACAGAGTGAACATGATATCTCTTATGCCGAAAGCGCGCAAATGCGACACGGTATAATCGATCGTGGGCGTATTGCACAGCGGCAACATCGGTTTTATAGTTTCGTCGGTCAAAGGTTTAAGGCGTGAACCGAAACCGCCTGCCAATATAATTGCGTTCATATTACCATTTTCTGTAATATAACGCAAAAATATGCAAAAAGACGGGCGATCGTTTTCGTCCGTCTTTTTAGGTGTTTTTCTTACAATTCGTCGTCGTCGATCGTAGGCGGCGTGCCCGCGTTAGGGGCTTTGTTGCCCGTGCCCGCGTTCAAGCCCAAAGCGTTAGGGTTGGGTCCCGGCGCGTTCGAACCTTCTCCGAGCATGAACTGCGGATTGTTCTGAACGTTCTGCGTCGGCGACAGGTAACCGTAACTCTGATAGAACGTCGGCGAAGGACTTGCGGCGAGTTTGAGCATCTGCTCTTCGAGTTCCATTTCGGACACGAGCAACGCTTCTATTTCTTCGCGCATTCTCTTCTTCTTCGCTGCGGCTATGATTATGATAAGAATGATAAGGAACAGGAGTATACCGCAGAGAATGATCGTGTAGATAAGCGGGTTGCTCTGAACGTTTGCGCCTATTCTCATGAAAAAGTTGAGTTGCGGCAGATCGATATTCTCGGCAACGAACGTGTAGGTGTATTCTACGAGCGACTCGTCTTTGAGTTTGACTGTTATAAGCGAAGTCCCGCGTCCCTTGAAGTTAAGGAGTATCGTCTGATTTACGCTGTCTATCGTCGCGTCTACGACAATGCTCTTTTTGCTCTTGACGCTCGTAAGCGTGATAACGTCTTGTTCGTAATCGTTAACGAAGTCGCTCGCATAAATGGTAGCCGTATTGTTTACGAGTTCGGTCGACGGGAACAGCACGTTGCCTTCAACGTTGTATCTCGAAGTAAGATACGGCTGTTGGTTCTCGACGTTGATTATGTTGAAGTCTTTCCAAACGGTGTCGCCGTCTTCCCTGCCGAGAATTGCTATTTCCACTCTTACGGGGGTTTGACCGTTACTGTTCAACGCGCGGATAAACCATTTCTTGGACGCTTTCAATTCGGATGCGTTCTTAACGTCGGTGGACGCGTTGTCTACGGAAGTTATGTCGATGATCGTACTCGACGAATCGGCTTTTTCGATAGTCTTTACGACGAAGCCTACGCCTTGGTTCTTATCGTTTTCGTCGGTGAACAGCTTTTCGGGCGTGATCTCGACGAGTTTATTGAACGCAAGACGCAGATCGGTTACGGGAACGTCGCCCGGGTTGCGCGTAACGTATATCATAAGCGTGAACTGAGCGTACTTCGTGTCGTCGCCGTCGACGGAACCGTCGCGCATGTTTATGGCGATCTCCTGATAGCCGTAGTAACCCGCTCTCGGCGAAATCGAGAACGTCGTCGCCGAAGGCAATACGTAAACGAGATTTTCGTTTACTATCTCGCCGTCGTGCGTAACTTCGCGGACTCTCTGCGACAATACGATACTGCTTGCGCCGCCCTGCGCTCCGATCTGAACTCTGTTTGCGTTATCGGGGTTAAGGTCGTTGCCGTTCGGGTCGATTATAAAGTCGTACAAGTTGAACTCTACGGGATCGAGCGCGTCGTCGTATTCGGACTTAGGCGTGTTGTTACCCATGATATACAACTCGTTTGCGACTTCCGTATTGAACGAAGGCGCGGTGTTGTCGATAACGAGCTTGATATTCAGAACTACGGGTTCGGCGCCCGTGCCGTCGGACACGATAAGTTTGGTATCGACCGACTGACCGCGTTCGTACGAAAGCGCACGGAATACGAGAGCCGCGTTGTCGCGCGTAGCGTTTACGGAGAACAGATTGTCGAAACTGCTGTTGCCCCAGGTCGTAGCCGCGCCGGTGCCCACTTCGTCATAGTACTTGAACTTAGGATCGTCGGAACCGGAGAACACGGCTCTGTCGCTCGACAGGCTTCTCGTATCGAAGTCCTTATCCGTGTAGAAAGAATTCAGGTTCAATACGGTTTCTTTGGCGTCGCGCTCCAACTTGACGGTCATGGAGTATTCGAGACCGTCGAATTCCATCGTAACGTTGGCGGGCAGTTTCTCGTCTTCCTTTTCGGGATCGGGGACCTTAAATCCGGGCAACGAGTTATTGACGACGACGGTAACGTCGGTCGTAGCCGTATTGCCCGCCGAGTCGGCGACGGTTACCGTGTACACGATATAGGTCGGCAGATCGTCGTATTGGTCGTAAGTTATGCGCCTGTTGACCGTGAACTTGACCTTGCCGCCGCGTCTGTCGATGGAAACGGCCGCGCCCCTGCCCGTTCCGCCGTCTTCGAGAGCCTGCTCGTTGATGGGGAATCTCTTCTGAACGTAGTTCTCGGAGCCTTCTTCCTTTTCGGAATACAGCTTATAGATCTGCGCCTGACCGCCGACTCTCTTGACTTCGACCGAGCGCACGGTGAGCGTGTCGTCCACGTCGTAGTCTTCGAACAGCGTCTTTCTGTCTTCCGCGTCGGAGTCGAACACAACGTATTCCTTCTCGTCGCCGCGGTAAGCGTTGAACGTTAAAAATCTCGTTCTGTCGTCGTTCATGTTGTCCGCGACTTCGGGAGTAGCCGTAGGAGCGGAGTTTTTAACGGAGAACTTAAACGTAGAACTGCATTCTTTCTTTGCATCGTTAACGCTTGAATCGTAATACGGCTTGGAGATGACTACGTAAAGCTCGTACTTGGTCAGTTCGCCGTTAACTACGGGCGTAGACTTTTTGGGAACTAATTCCAGAACGCCTGTTTTTTCGTTGAACTTAATGCCCTTAGGGTCGAGATAATCCCACAGATAATCGACGTTCGGCATAGCCTTTTCTTTATTATAGGTAGCGCCGCTTACGGAAGAATAAGCAAGGTAAGTGAGCCTGTCTTCCTGCGTCATTTCCGCCAAAGCGCTTGCCGAAACTGCGGCATAGCCCTTGTCGGTCTTGCGTTGCATCGAATAGATTTCAACGGTATACTTTGTAGCGTTGGCCGCCAGGTCGTTATCGATAAACACTGCGTTCGCCGCGTTATCACCGTTCTCGCGCGAAACGAGATTTATTCTCGTAGGCGCCGCATCGGAGTCGGTGTAATATTCGAGAACGGACTTGACTTCGTACTCTTTCGTGCCGTTTGCGGTTATATCGGACGGGTTAACGGTTATCCACAAATGGATCTCGACCGTACCTTCCGCGCCCGAGCCGTCGGCGATAAGGAATTTGACTACCGTCGTAGAGCCGTATGCTTCCTTATCGGTAGAGAAGTCTTGCGCCGTTACGGTGAACGCGTTTTCTCTCCTGTCGGAAACGGAGATCAGCTGCTTGATGTTCGCGGCGGTAAATGTTTTCATACCGTCATCGTCGTTACCCTGG
>DBEXQE010000300.1:0-2100 GCA_048167245.1 Christensenellales bacterium
CGGGTAATCCAAGGTAGCGGAACGACGTTCAGATTTCGATATCGTCCATCATATTGTTCAGGATAAGTTCGCGGTCGAATTTAATTTCGAAATTTATGCGAAGCGCCGATATGTCTGAATTTATATGGGTCGGAGCGGCATCGTCGGAATAGCCGCATACGGAGCAATGTTTCGGCAGGTAATTTTTCGCAAGCGCAAGGCTTCGGCGCAGGTGATAGCGGGAAGTAACGATCGATATACGGTTTACTCCGAACAGTCCGAGACGACGCATAAGCAACAGATAAGAGCAGGTCATATTTTCGTGAGTCGACGTCGCTGTCGTTTCTGGCAATATTTTTTCGTCCGGAACGCCGTAAGACAATAGCAGATCGCGTAAGATCATCGCTTCGCATTTTGTTTCGTTCGGCGGGATTATTCCGCCGCTGGGGACTATCAGGTCGGTTTTTCCGCTTTTATAGAGATTTGCCGCCGATTTGGCGCGTTCCGGCATTACGTCCGACGGACCACCCAAAAGTATGGTCGCGTCCGTGCGCTCTTGCACGGAAAAATCTTTATCGTTTCCGAAAACGATTTCGATCTTCTGTGCCGCGGATAATTTTTCCGTTAAGTTGTCGGATAATTCTGAAAGTTTCATATTTTTAAGTTCAGGAGATCCTGTCGAGCCAATTTTGCCATTGACCGTTTACCGTCGACTTTATGTCGTTGAAATATCTGTCGGGGGTATACGTCGAATTCGTCGGATCCGCGGAATTGTATCCCGAAACGGCGTCGTTATACGGAAGTTTCATTGCATATACGGAACTTATCTGACCCGATTTACCCAAAAGAGTATTACTGTAATCGCTGAAAAGCGTAATGTCGCTCGATTGGACCGTCGCTATGCTTTGTTGGAATTCGCTCAATTCGTCGCTTGTGTTGTAATCGCAGTTGAATCCGAGCGTTCCGTTTGCTTGCTTTAAGAAAATGTTGCCCGCCGTGTCGGACGCCATAAGCCGTATGAAATCCATAGCAAGATCCTGTTTTGTCGAAGTTGCGGGAATAACTATGCTCTGGTCCGAACCTACTACGTAGTTCGTATCGGGAAATTGTGCGTTCGGAGCGGTGGGAGTGGGCATAATTTTCATACGGAATTCGGGCGCGGCTTTTTTCATTTCGTTGTAAAGCCATTGACCGTTCGGCATCATAGCGGCTTTCCCGTTTACGAAATCGAGCTGAGCTCCCATATAAGTTTTTCCTACGCAGTCTTTCATAGAGTACGACGGATTTTTCGCTATCAGATCGTACCATAGCGTATATGCCTGTTTAAGTCCCGCGTATGCTTTTCCGTATGTTGCGTCGGACGGGTCGAAGCAGGCCTTGTTTTCGTATTTAAGGAAATCGTCGATTTCGTCTTTGCCCGAGATCTGACCCCACCAGTTGAAAACCAAATAATTCCAATAAGTTTCTTCGCTTCCCGCGAATACGAAGGGGACTACCGTTTCTTCGTCGGAGCCTTCTACCGGTATAGGTGTGTCCGCAATCTGTTTACACAGAGCGGTAAGTTCTTCGTATGTTTGCGGAACGCTCCAATTATTTTCTTCGAACATTTCGGCATTGTAGAATAGTCCGCCTACGCCTGCCGTCCAAGGTGCACGGTAATGATGTTCTTCGCCTTTGCAAACCGAGCGAGTGGAGTTTTGAAATGCGGAAACCACTTTGTCGGCTATTTTTACGCCGTCGACCGTCGATTCGAATACGGGGTCGAGAGATGCGAGTTTTCCCTGCGGCGCATAAATTTCCCAATCGACTTTAATGGATATATACAAGTCGTCGATATTGTCTTTGCTGTTCATATTGCGCGATATAATGGTTTGCGCGTTTTTGCTCAGCGTGGGATTGACCTTTTTGCCGGGGTGTTCTTTTTCGAATATTTCAATAAGAGAATAAATCCAATCGCTGCCGTATCCGCCGTCGTAAACGACTATATTCAACGTGTCGGGGTCGTTTTTCTTTACGTTGCAACCCGAGAACAGCGAAAAACACAGTAATACTGATAACGCTACGCTTGCGAATTTTTTGAGTTTCATCATAAAACCTCCTTAAATTTGCTCAAATTATAAC
>DBEXQE010000301.1:0-1536 GCA_048167245.1 Christensenellales bacterium
AAGCAACAAGCAGTCGCAAGCCGCCGAAAAGAAACTCAAAAAACTTCTGCCTTGCGCGTACGAATATCTGTCTTATCTCGCAAAAAACGACTTTACGAGCGCGATGACCGATATTTACAACGACGAAATACGGCTTACCGATTATTCGGGCTTGCTCGTTTCGCCGTACAGGGGCTTAGAGCGGCTTATTTACGACTTGCAGACCGCGGAAGGGATAAGAGTCAAGATGATAGGACAGGCGTACGAAAAGCGCGCGGACGGCTCGTATTGCCTTAAATCGGGTTACCGCAAACGCATAAAAAGCATAGTTTACAACGAAGTCATGAGCGCGCTGTATACGGAATATTTCGAAAAGAGAAATTTCTATTTACATTCGAATAATTCGCTCTCGTCGGAATCGCGCGTTATCGACAGCATGGAAGAAGCGAGAAAGATCTTCGACAATCTTCTGACTATCGTCGAATACAACTGCGAAAAGTTGCGCGAGATACGTTTTTCGGTAAAACCCGTCGAACAGAACTGAATTCCGAAAAAAAGAATTTTTACATACGGAGAAAATTTTATGGCAAAGTACGTTTTCATTACGGGCGGAGTAGTTTCTGGGCTCGGCAAAGGCATAACCGCGGGCGCGCTCGGAGCGCTCCTTAAAGCGCGCGGATACAAGGTAACGTTACAGAAAATAGACCCGTACTTCAACGTCGATTCGTCGAACCTGAGTCCGTTTCAGCACGGCGAAGTTTTCGTTACGAGCGACGGCGCGGCGGTCGATCTCGTTATCGGGCATTACGAAAGACTTCTCGGCGAAGACCTTTTCGCAGAAAGCGAAGTAACTTCGGGACAGATCTATTCTTCCGTTATCGCCAAGGAGCGTCGCGGCGATTACGACGGCGGCACGGTGCAGGTCGTACCGCATATTACCGACGAGATCAAGAGCAAGATAACCGCGCTCGACACGGGCGAGTCCGATATAATAATCACGGAAATAGGCGGCACCGTGGGCGATATAGAATGTCATCCGTTCTTGGAAGCCATCAGGCAACTGCGTTCGGAAGTCGGGCGCGCTAACGTAGCGTACGTTCACGTAACGCTCTTGCCGTATATAGAATCGAGCGGCGAGCAGAAAACTAAGCCCACTCAGCACAGCGTAAAGGAATTGCAGAACGTGGGTATTCAGCCCGATATAATAGTTTGCCGTTCGGAGTACCCGATAGGCGACGGGAGCAAGAAAAAACTTTCGCTGTTCTGCAACGTAAGTCAGGACTGCATTATTCAGGATCTTACGACCGATAAACTTTACTCCGTTCCGCTCATGCTCGAAAGCGAAGGGTTCGCAAAAGTCGTTCTGCGCAGATTGCATTTAGACGACAGAACGCCCGACCTTAAAAGGCAGATAAAGTTCTGCGAAAAGGCGGACGCGCTGTCGGATAACGGCAGTTCCGTTAAGATAGCGGTCGTCGGCAAGTACGTCGAAAAACACGACGCGTACGTTTCGCTGTCGCAGGCGCTGTTCTTCGGCGGCGTCGATAACGGCGTGAG
>DBEXQE010000302.1:0-2712 GCA_048167245.1 Christensenellales bacterium
AAATGGCGAGCGCCGTGAAGAAAAACATTAACGAAAACTATATATTGATAGTTGCGGAGGTAAGAAATTGACGACTAATACCGAAAATACCAAAGAGCCTAACAAGTTTGAGAACGTAAGGCAACTTAACGCTCTCAATCAGCCCGGGAGCGAGGTAAATTCTTTAATTACGAACATAAAGGATATGCGTAAGCGCATCGACGCTATTTTGAGCGAACAGCGCGAAAAAGACCGCGAGAGAGAACGCCGCAAAAAGGAAGAACAGCGCGCGGCGGAAGAAGCGGCAAACGCGAAAGCCGTCAAGGAAGAAAGACCGAGAGATCCCGCCATGGACGAGAAACCCGCGGCATCTCAGTCGGTTCCCGAAAATCGGGTTTCGGAAGTAAAGCCCGAAAAGCCCGTCGTTCCGGCTACGGAAGTTTCGGCAAAACCCGAAAAGGAAAAAGAGCCCGCTCCCGTCGAAGCTACCGCGGCGATCCGCACAAAGCAATTCGACTCCACTCCGAGCTATATACGCGGCAGGATCACTCCGCAGACTTCCGCCGCTCAGCAATCGCAAAGATATCAGCGTCCCGACAGAAATTCGCCTTTCCCGGGCAGGCAGGGCGGAAAGGACGGCTTTTCTCCGCGCGGCTCGGCTCAGGGCGGCGCGCCGTTCAGACCTACGCAAGGCGCGGGACAGCGTCCCGTTTCGGGCGGAGCGTCGGGCGGTATCAAAAGACAGGTTCGCGCCGAAATGCCCGTTTTGCCCGGCAAGGACAGGAAGTCTTTCGACAATAAGAAAAAGGACTTTGCCAAGGGTACGGACGACAAGAAGTCGATGAACAAGCGTACGCTTATACGTAAAGGCTTTATTCAGGACGGTTTCGACGAAGAACGCGTAGGCGTAAGAAAACTCAAAAACAAGAAAGTCAAGGAACAGCCCGTTTTCGTTCCGCAGAAGATCGAAAAAGCCGTTATAACGACCGAAAATCTCACTGTCAAAATACTCAGCGAAAAGATAGGAAAGACGGCTCAGGAAATCATCAAACAGCTCATGCTTTTGGGCATAATGACGAATATCAACAGCGTAGTCGATTTTCCCACTATGGAACTCGTCGCAAACGAACTCGGAGTGGAACTCGAACTCAAACTCGAACAGAGCAAAGAGTCTATTCTCGAAGAATATCACGACGAAGCCGACGACGAAGCCGATCTCGTCAAGCGTCCGCCGATTATCACCGTTATGGGACACGTCGACCACGGTAAAACTTCGCTGCTTGACGCTATAAGAAAGACAAACGTAGCGGTCGGCGAAGCGGGCGGAATAACTCAGCATATCGGCGCTTATTCGGTGATGTGCAAGGGTGAAAAGATAACGTTTCTCGATACTCCGGGACATGAAGCGTTCACCGAAATGCGCGCGCGCGGAGCTCAGGTTACCGATATAGCGATACTTGTAGTAGCCGCGGACGACGGCATAATGCCGCAAACAGTCGAAGCCATAAACCATGCGAAAGCCGCCGACGTTCCTATTATAGTCGCTATCAACAAAATAGACAAACCCGCCGCAAACGTGGAAAAAATCAAGGAAGCCATGACCGAATACGGGCTTGTAACCGAAGAATGGGGCGGCGATACTATGATGATCCCCATTTCCGCAAAGACGGGTGAAGGGCTTGACAAATTGCTCGAATCCGTTCTGCTCTTGGCGGAAGTCAACAACTACCGCGCAAATCCCAAACGGCAGGCGAAAGGTTCCGTCGTGGAAGCAAAGCTCGACAAGGGCAAGGGACCTATCGCGAATATCATCGTGCTAAACGGAACTTTGCACGTCGGCGACACGGTCGTTTCCGGCACGACGAGCGGCAGAATAAGGGCGATGGCGGACGACAAGGGCAGGAATATCAAAGAAGCAGGTCCGTCCACTCCCGTTTCGGTTCTCGGCTTTACGGAAGTTCCGAACGCGGGCGATACGGTATTTGCCGTTACCGACGAAAAAATGGCTAAGCAGGTCGTCGCCGAGAGAATGGCGAAAATCAAAAACGATCAGATCGCCACCACTCAGACGGCTACGCTCGACGACGTATTCAACAAGATCAACGAAGGTCATATCAAAGATCTTAATATTATAATAAAAGCCGACGTTCAGGGTTCCGTCGAAGCGCTCAAAAATTCGCTCGCGAAACTTGTGAACGAAGAAGCGCGCGTGAATATCGTTCACGGCGGAGTCGGAGCTATCAATAAATCCGATATCATGCTTGCCGAAGTTTCGAAAGCGATCATTATCGGATTTAACGTTCGTCCCGATTCCGAAACCAAATCGCTTGCCGAGAACAGCGGTATCGAAATAAGGCTTTATAAAGTCATTTACGAAGCTATCGACGATATCGAACTTGCAATGAAGGGCTTGCTCGCGCCGAAACTCAAAGAAACGGTTACGGGACGCGCGCAGGTAAGAAACGTGTTCAAGATCACGGGTTCGGGCATCGTTGCGGGCTCTTACGTTACGCACGGCAAGATTTACAGGAATTCGAAAGTGCGCGTATTCCGCGACGGCGAAGTTATTTTCGAAAGCCGGATACAGGGCTTAAAGCGCTTTAAGGACGACGTTAAAGAAGTTGCGGAAGGTTACGAATGCGGTATAAGCATCGAGAATTTCAGCGACGTCAAGGAACTTGACGAGATCGAAGCGTATACGATAGAAGAGATCAAAAGCTGAGATCTTACCCT
>DBEXQE010000303.1:0-2935 GCA_048167245.1 Christensenellales bacterium
TGTCGCTTTCGAAAGCGCTCGCCGACAGCACGTAGCCGCTCTCGCCCGTGTACTCTCTTTCATCCGCGTCGCTCTTTGCTTCTTCGCTGTCTTCGGTTTTATTCGTACAACCGACGCCTTTTATTTTTTCGCGCGTCGAAAGCAAGAGATGCAACAGCGGTCCGGCAGTGAGCAACATAACTACCGCGGGCAACGTTCCGCACGCGAAGTAGAACACGGCTTTAAGTCCCGCGCTCCGCACGAGATTCGGATTTACGGCAAACACCTGCCATATGGCTATTATGCCGACCGCCGCTCCGACGAGCGCCATGAGCAGTCTGAATATCAGCAACAGATTTTTGTTTATCTTTATTTCGTCCATTAAGTCGTCCCGTATAAAAGCGCGTATTTGTTCTGCGCGTCGAGAATGAAACTCTTCAACATACTGTACCGCTTGGCGATATAGTTGTTGTCGACCATCTTCTTGATATTATACTCCTCTCCGACCAAAATAACAATCTTTTTGGCACGGGTTATCGCCGTATAAAGCAAATTTCTCGTCATAATCATGTAATTTGCCGCGTAAACGGGCATTATCACCGCGTCGAACTCGGATCCCTGGCTCTTGTGGACCGTTACGGCGTATGCAAGCGACAGCTGATATCTTATGTCCGCCGTGTACGTTACGCGCCGCCCGTCCTCGAACAGAACGTCTATCTCGCCGCTGTCGCCGCGCACGTCCTCGATATATCCCATATCGCCGTTGAACACGCCTTCGCCGCTTTCCACGCCCCGGTTGCCTATTCTCTTCCATTCGAGCAAATAGTTGTTCGCCGTGTGCATCACCCTGTCGCCTATGACGAAACGCTGTTCGTCCGTGTCGATATCGGCTTTTTTCACGCCGTGCAGACGCGACTGCATAAGAGCGTTTATGTTGTTCGTCCCCGCAAGCCCGTTTTTCATCGGACAAAGCACCTGAACGCGCGAGCAGTCGGACTTCAAGAACTTCGGTATACGCTCCGTCGCAAGACCTATGACTTCTTCGGCGATCTCGGCTTGCGAAGTCTTTTTTATAAAGAAAAAATCGCTCTTTTTATCGTCGAGAACGGGCATTTCGCCGCGGTTTATCGCGTGCGCGTTAAGCGTTATAAGACTCTGTTCGCTCTGGCGGTAGATCTGCGTCAGGTTGACTACGGGAACGGCTCCGCTCTGCAAAATATCCTGCAACACGTTGCCCGCGCCGACGCTCGGAAGCTGATCCTTGTCGCCGACTATTATGAGCTTCGTGCCTTCGCGCAGACCCGCGAGAAGCGAATTCAGCAAGAAAACGTCGACCATAGAAAACTCGTCGACTATTACCGCGCCCGCGTTCAGCGTTTCGCCACCGCCGCCGTAGTTGCCCGGCGACAGCATGAGCGCGCGGTGGATAGTGCTTGCGTCCTGCCCCGTGCTTTCCGAAAGCCGTTTTGCGGCTCTGCCCGTCGGAGCCATTAGAGCGCAACTTATTTTCTGCGCCGAGAACACGGACAGAATACATTTTATAATAGTAGTTTTTCCCGTGCCGGGTCCGCCCGTTATGACCGAAACTCCGCTGTTGACCGCGCTCTTTACAGCGTCCTTTTGCGCGGAGTGGAGCGTTAAATTTTCGGCGCGTTCGAACTCGGCTATTTCTTCGTCGCAATCCACGTTCAGTCTGTTCGCGAGCGCGACGAGTTCGACGAGTTTTGTCGCCGCCGCCTTTTCGGCTCTGTACACGGACGAGAGCATAAGTCCGTCCGTTTCTCCGTTGTTCACGTTTCTGAGCGCGCCGGATAAAACGAGACTGTCGAGCAAGCCCGATACGAGCGCGTCGTCTACGCCGAGAAGTTTGACCGACTCCGATACAAGCGTTTCGCGCGGCAGAAAAGTATTGCCGTTCTTCTCGCCGCCCGTGCCGAGCGTGTATATTATCCCCGCGCGTATACGGAACTCGCTGTCTTTTTCTATGCCCATTGCCGAAGCTATTTTATCGGCAGTAAGAAAGCCTATGCCCGATACGTCTTCTATCAGCTTGTACGGGTTGGCTTTTACCGCCGAAACGGTGTTTTCGCCGTAGACCTTGTATATGCGCATAGCCATATTCGCGGTAACGCCGTTCTGCCGCAGAAAGATCATCGCGTCTTTCATCTGTTTGATCTGAGCGTATTCCGCGCCTATCTGAGCGGCTTTCTGCTTACTTATGCCCTTTATCCGCGCGAGCATGTACGGCGCGTACTCGATGACTTCGAGCGTTTTTTCCTTGAAATGCGAAACTATCGCGAGAGCCGTTTTCGGACCTATTCCCTTGATCACGCCCGAACCCAAATAGCGGACTATTCCGTCCGTCGATTCGGGAGCGGATACCGACACGCTCTCTACCTTGAACTGTCTGCCGAACTTGGCGTGCACGACGAAACTGCCGCTTAAAGTCAGCGATTCGCCTTCGGAAACGGGCGGAAAAGTCCCTACGCACGTAACGGGCTGCCCGTCCGCGTCGAGAACCAGTATCGTATATCCGTTTTCGTCGTTGCGAAATCTTATTTCGTCTACGTCGCCTTTTATCGTCATTACATTATAATAACATTAAACGCATAAAAAATCAAAGATTTTTTATATAACGCTCACGCGTCGGTTTTGCTTTCGCAAAACGCGTTTAATCTTCGCGCAAATCGCAAATTTGCCCTTGCAAGCAAGCAAATTTGCTTATATTATACACTTAAATCGCGGCGTTGTCAAAGAATTCGGCGCTTTAAGGCGTTAAAACGCAAATAAAAGAATAACTCGGGGCTTGTACGAATATTTATCTAATATGAAAATATTCGAGATCGCAGTTTCGTTTTCGATAGGGCTTTTGCTTATTCTCCTGCTCGGCTGGGTTTTCCGTCTGAAAACGAAAGGACTTAAAAGAATAATTATTAACACTCTGTGCGGCGGCGTT
>DBEXQE010000304.1:0-5556 GCA_048167245.1 Christensenellales bacterium
CCGAAAAATCCGCCGCTCCCGAGCGAATAGAGCGACTGTATGAGCTGAAAGCCTTCGCCGAGCGGAGATTTCCACGGATCGATAAACGCCATAAGACGGCTCAGCCTATACGGCTCTATCAGGATAAGCACGACGACCGCGGCGATAAGCGGCAACGCTATGATCACGAAATGCTTTATTCTCGCGCCGCCGACGAACATCATCGCGAACATAAGCAGTCCCATGCAGATCGTTATCGACATATTCGGTTCAAGAATTATGAGCACGCAAGTCGAAAGCCCGACTATGAGAATAGGAACGATCCCGCGGAAAGTGTTCATCTTTTTGTGGTTTTTCGCCATGTAGCTCGCCGTGAAAATAATAAACGCGAACTTGCTGATCTCGCTTGCCTGCAAAGTGAAAAACGGCAGATTTATCCACCTGCGCGCGCCGTAATTCTCCACGCCGACCCCGGGGATAAACACGAGAACGAGCAGAACGTACGACACCGCCAAGATCACGTAGCGGATCTTACGCAGAAAATTATAGTCGATAAACGTGAGCGCGAACATAGCCATAAAGCCGAGCACAGCGCCTATCATCTGCTTGAACATATAGTAATATTTATTGCCGTACGTTATTTTGGCGCCGTACGAGCTTGCGGAATAAACCATGAGTATCCCGAACCCGACGAGCGCGACCGTTACGATCAGCAGCGGCAGATCGATCTTGTTTCTTTTCCCGCTCATTGAATTTTAAGTTCCTTAACGAGCTGTTCGAACTTTTCTCCGCGTTCTTTGTAGCTCGAAAACATGTCGAAGCTCGCCGTCGCGGGCGAAAGCAATACGTTTTTTACGTTCAGTCCGACCGTGTCGCGCACGGCTTCTTCGAGCGACTCTTTGAATTCCACTTCGTAAAATTTATTGCGGAAAGCCGCGTCTTTTATTTTGCGCGCCGTTTCGCCTATCGCGAACACGATCCTGATCTGCTCGGGCAACTTTTCGAAAAGTTCGTCGAACTCGTAACCCTTGTCGCTTCCGCCGAGTATAAGACACGTGTCCGACGGCATATATTCGGCGGCTTTAAGCGTCGCTCCGATATTCGTGCCCTTTGAGTCGTTATAGTAATACTTCCCCTTGACCGTATCTACGTAGCACAAGCGGTGCTTATCGCTCTCGAACTCCGTCAACACGTCTACGATAGCTTCGTTTTCCACGTTCATGAGTTTAGCCGCGCAAACGGCGGCGAGAACGTTCGACACGTTGTGATTTCCGCGCAGTTTGATAGCGTCCCTGTCGCAGATATATTCGTTCATGAAATAAATCTTGTTATCCGATAAATACGCGCCCGACACCTTGCCGCGGAGCGAAGTGTACAGCACTTTCGCTTTCGGAAAAAAGCCTTCCAAAAGCAAAAGCGGGATATCGTCCTGCGACAGAATAAGAAAATCGTTTTCGTCCTGATTTTCGGCGATCCTGAATTTCGTATCCGCATAGCGGCGCATGGTTTTATGACGGTCGAGATGATCCTGCGAAATATTCAGTACGCATGCAATATGCGGTTTGAATTTCTCTATGCTTTCGAGCTGAAAACTCGACACTTCCACGACCGCCGTATCCGAGCCGTCGAACGCCGCGCAGGACGCGAACGAAACGCCTATGTTGCCGCACACGCTGACTTTTCTATTTGCTCTTTTCAGGATCTCGCCTATGAGCGACACCGTAGTCGTTTTACCGTTCGTACCCGTTACGGCTACCGTTTCGCCGCCGAAAAGCCTGAACCCGAGTTCTATCTCGCCGATAAGCGGAATTCCTTTCTCCCGCGCGTAATCGTATATATAGTGATCCAAAGCAACGGACGGGCTTATAACTATAAGGTCGTAATTTTTTTCGGGAAAACTCTCGCCGTACTTTTCGTCGAAAATATCGCATTTCGCGCCGAATTTTTCCAAGGCGTTTTTCGCGCCGTTTCCGCTTATGCCGTCGCCGATTATCAATACGTTCTTGTCTTTATAGTTATTTTCCATTTTTCACCGCTTAAAAATATTTTGGTACGGAAATAAAAAACCGTCCGCACATAATAAAAATATGCGGACGGCAACTGCAATATGATTTTTTTACCCGTTTACAGCCAATATTATTATAACGCTCAACACGCCGACCATTGCGGTGATCGCCGTATAAACGGTAACTATCCTGTTCTCATGAACTCCTTTGCGCTCGAAATGGTGATGCAAAGGCGCCATCAGAAATACTCTTTTCTTCGTTTTTTTGTAGTAAAGCACCTGAATTATGTCTGACATACTTGTAAGAACGTACATAATTCCGAGTATAGGCACCATTAAGGAGAGCTTTGCGACGACGGCAAGACACGCGAGCGCCCCGCCGAGAGCCAGCGATCCGGTGTCGCCCATGAATATTTTCGCGGGAAACCCGTTGAAGCACAAAAAGCCGATAAGCGCTCCGATAAGCGCGGCGCAGAAAATGAGAATATTATCGTATTCGGCGGAAAAGGCTTGTCCGTCCCCGAAAAAGCGGACGATGAGCGCGACTATCACGGCAAAGAAAAACAGATAAGACGCAGTTACTTTACTTGCAAGTCCGTCCAATCCGTCGGTCAGATTCACCGAATTCGTGAGCGCCAGAAAAACTATTACGTACAGCGGCACCGCAAACACGCCGAGCGACACTTCCCCGAGCGTGAACGGCACGAAAAACGAATCGAGTATATAATCGTTGTAATACGCGTAAACGGCTACTATTACGGCCACGATCACCTGAAACAGTATTTTCTGCCACGGGCTCAGCCCTTCGTTTTGCTTGAAAAACACTTTGATGAAGTCGTCGAGAAAGCCTATAACGCCGTAAGCCAGCGTTACGAACAGAACGAGCAACATCAGAGAATGGTTTTTCGTCATGAAACAGAGCGACGAAACGGTTACGGCGATCATGATACCTATGCCGCCCATAGTCGGAGTTCCGCTTTTTGACTTGTGGTTGTCCACATAATGCAAAACGGTCTGACGCACTTTGAGTTTTTTCGAAAGCGCGATCACGGCGGGCATAACGGCTGCCGTAACGATAAAAGCGACAAGTAAAGCAAGCGCGGCTCTCAATTTTATATCCTGCCTTTTTCCATAAGTTCCATTACGTATTGTTCGTCATTATACGGCTGTTTTATTCCCATTACGTCCTGATATTTTTCCGCTCCCTTGCCCGCGATCACGACTATATCGCCCGCGTCGGCTATTTTAACGGCTTCGAATATCGCCGTTTTACGGTCGGGTTCACAGACGACCGAGTTTTTCTTTTCTTCGCTTATTCCCGACACTATTTCGGCGATTATGTCGGACGGATCTTCGGTGCGCGGATTATCGCTCGTAACAAAGCAGAGATCCGACAGCTCCGACACTACTTTTCCCATAACGGGACGCTTGGATCTGTCGCGGTCGCCGCCGCACCCGAAAACCGTTATCACTTTATTCGGAGCGAATTCTCTTATCGTCGTCAGAATATTTCTCAGCCCGTCGTCGGTATGCGCGAAGTCGATTATTATTCCGCACTTGGAAGTGTTTATAACGTTGAAACGCCCGTCGACTTTTTTAAGCGAGCGGATACCTTCGATAATATGTTCGAGATCTATGCCGAGAACGCTTGCCGTCGCGGCGGCGCAAAGCGTATTGTACATATTGAACTTGCCGGGCAAATTGAATTTTACTTTGCCTATATCGTCGTTTAAGTTCAATACGTATTCTATGCCGTCGATGCTCATCGACAGATCCATCGAGAACACGTCGGACGGATTTTCCGCGCCGTAGCTGATAAACGGAATAAGACAGTTTTCCGCGATCTCCCTGCCCTTGGCGTCGTCGTGATTCAGCACGGCGTATTTCGAATGTAACGGCGTGAAAAGCTGTTTTTTTGCTTCGAAATAATTGTCCATGGTTTCGAAATAATCGAGATGATCGCGTGAAAAATTCGTAAACGCCGCCGCGTCGAAAATTATCCCGTCGAGCTTTCTTAGCGCGAGCGCATGCGCCGACGCTTCCATAACGACGTATTCGATACCTTCTTCGCACATTTCGCGCAAGATCTCGTTAAGTTCTATCGGATCGGGCGTAGTAAGTGTCGCGTCTCTTTTCCTGTCGCCGAAAACGACGGCGTTCGTGCCTATAACGCCGCACTTTTTTCCCGCCGCTTCCAAAATGCTTTTCAGGATATAAGTAGTGGTCGTTTTGCCGTTCGTTCCGGTAACGGCTACCGTTTTAAGCCGTTTCGACGGTTCGCCGTAAAACATACACGCCGCCGCGCTCAGACTGTGGCGCGTATCGCCGACCAGAATATGCGGCAACGACGACGCCGTTTTTCTTTGCGCGACTATCGCCGCCGCTCCTTTTTTTTCGGCTTCTTCGGCAAAATCATGACCGTCCGCCTTGGATCCTTCCAAGCAGAAAAACAGACTGCCGCTTTTGACCGCGGAAGTGTCGAAAGCAAGCGACGACACTTCTATATCGGCATACTTTTCATCTACGCCGCTCAGCAACAACGATAATTTCATAAGCAATAAGCCTCCGTGGTTTCTATCCTATATCAAACATGAAAATAAATCAATATGACCGCAAAATAAGACAATTTTTTTTATTCCGATCAACCGTCTTCGAGCCGTACGAGAACGACTCCGCCGCTTTCGACGTCCTTTCCCGCAATCGGCAAAGTGGAAACCACGTTGCCGCTTTCGCCCGCTATCTCGCACTGCAGACCCGCCGTTTTGAGCGCCTGCGCCGCTTCTTCCGCCGTAAGTCCCACGACTTCGGGCATTTTCACGTATTGGATCTCCTGCGTCCCGGAAGCGGCTTTAATGCCCTTATAATCGAAAATTTTCTTGAATACGCTGCCTGCGAACGGAGCCGCCGTTATACTTCCGTAGTAAGCGCCGGGTCCGGGTTCGTCCACTATCATCAACACGACGTACTTCGGATCTTCGACGGGCGCGAACCCGATAAACGAAGAAACGTACTTGCCCTGCGCTATGTGTCCGTTCTCGTACTTCTGCGCCGTGCCCGTTTTTCCGCCTATACGGAAGCCCGGAACCCCCGCGTTTTTTCCGCCGCCTTGCGCGACTACTTTTTCGAGCATTTCGCGCATTTTCTCGCTCGTCGATCTGCTTATGGGATTTCCGGCGACTTTCGGCGCGCGCTCGTAAACTTTCTTGCCTTGATAGTCGTTTATGCTTTTTACGAAATACGGCTCGTAAAGCGTGCCGCCGTTCACGACGGCGCTTACCCCCGTTATAAGTTGCAACGGGGTTACCGCTACGGCTTGCCCGAAACCTATGCGCGCGAGATCGACCGTTTTTACGCTCTCCTGCTTCATCATGATGCCTTTGCTTTCGCCGTAAAAATCTATATTCGTTTTCGCGTCGAATCCGAAAGCGTGCAAAGAGTCGTAAAGTTTATCGGTGCCGAGCCTTAACGCCAGATCCATAAATACGCAGTTGCAACTGTTCATAACGCCTTCGGACAAGTCCTGCGAGCCGTGTCCGATACTGCGCCAGCATTTTATTCTCTGCCCGTCCACA
>DBEXQE010000305.1:0-6102 GCA_048167245.1 Christensenellales bacterium
CTTTTCTTTCATTTTATTCCTTTGAGCGCCTTGTAATACATATCGTCCGAGAAGTCGCGCATTTCGTCGTCCACGACGCCGCCCAAACGCTCTATCGCGTTCTTTATCTCTATAAATTCCATATAGTTGCAGTCGTCCAAAGCCTTGTAAAGCATTCCTGCGCATCTTTCGTCGCCGTACTTACCCAAGTATCCCGCATAAAGCGGTATATTATTCCCCGTTTCGAACAGCTCGCACAAAAGGTTAAAAGTTCTGTCGTCGTGCTCGGCGTTGCAGAGAATTTCGGCAATATACGTTTTAAGTTCAGTATCGGCGCCGTCTATCAGCGGGAAAAGCATATCTTTCGCGTCTTCCGCGTTCTCGGCGAGGATCTCGACGGCAAGCTCTTTAAGCTCCGTATCGGCATTGCCCGAAAGCCATTTAACGTACAGACCGATCGGCTGAGAAACGTTCATTTCTTTCAGAAGGTTTGCGGCTATCATTTTCTGCTTTACGCTGTAATTGCCGCCGACTATCTTTTCGAGTCCGTCCGCGCACTCGCGAACTTCGGCTATTCTGTCGAGCAGAAGCGAACAGGGATTCTGATCCCCCGCGCTCGTGCCTATGAGAATGTTCACGAGTTCGTCGGGAGCCGTTATATTCGCGAAAAACGCGCGCGGAGCTATGCCGCCTATCTGCTCCGACGGAGAATCCGCCCACTCGTTGTATATCTCGGGCAACATTTCTTCCATGTCCTCTACGTTTTCGAATTCGGACTCGTGGTTTTTGTACCATTCTACGAGATAATTTTCGAAAATCAAATCAAAATCCATTTTTTTTATCTCCTGCGTTTTCCGTTTATATTTTTTTCGTGAGTTTTATATTTTCATTCGCCGCGGCTTGCCCGACGCGCCGTCGCTTTCCGTCGAACGGGCTTGTTTTCGCCCGCAACGGCGTCCAACTTCTCAGAGTATAACACAAAATCTCCGTGATCGCAATCAAACACTTCGCAACAATACGTATCGAGAGCAAAAATTTTATTTATTTGCGATCTGTACGCGATCAGAGCGGCTATTGCGGCGGAGTTCAATTTCTCTTTTTCCTTGTCGAAAGCCGCGACCGCCTTTTTATACCATTCGTTCAACTTTTTGTCGTAGTCCGTTTCGATGAAAGCGAGCGCGCTGTAAACCTGCCAATACGCGTCCACAAGTTCCGCTCTGCGCGTAACTTTGGGCAGTATCGGGTGAAACATGAGCAATTTCCCGTTGTTTACGACCGAAAGTCTGAAAATGCTCCCTGTCTTGAACAGTTGCAAAAACACGGCTTTTTTCAGAACGACCGGACAGTCGGGATACAGCAGTATCCTGCGCGCGAACGGAAAGCCCTTGCGGGATCTTGAAATCATTTTCCCGACTTTCACCGCCGTTGCGTCGCATTCTTCGTATACGCTCCACATGACCGCTTCGAACAGTTCTTCGTCTTCTTCGTACGAGCGGACGAAATCTATCGGGTTCGTCGCCTGCCCGAGCGCTTTTTCGATCTTTTCTATCCGGCGCGCTTTTTCCGCGGCGTCCATAACGAACGTGAGCGGAAGAGTCGTCTTGCCGTCGTGCGCGTCTATTATGCGCGCGTAGTACTTAGCCGTATAATCGTAACCGTAAACGGTGCAAAGCGACACTATAAGGTCCTTCGCTCGTGCGCGGTTTCCTATATTCGCGTGAGCCAACGCGCCGACGAGCATTATGTTTCGCTCGTACGGGCTTTCTTTCAGTATCCTGTCGCAGTACTTCGCGGTAAGAGCCGAATCGCCTATCTCCGCCATGCACATAGCGGCTTTTCCGAGATCCGACAAGTCCGTTATATCCATATCCGCAAGCGCGTTTTTAAGTTCTTCGACTTCTTTTTCGTCGCCCTGCATTTTTCTGGCGACGAGCTTCGCCGTGAGCGCGCTTATATCGCTCGGGCTTAACTCCAAAACGTCGTCGCAATGCTCTATTCCCTTTTCCGCGTTGCCGTTGCCTATCTCTATCAAAGCGAGAAAGTTTTTAGCGTCTACGTAGTTTTTGCTGTGCGGCGGGACGCTCGCGAGCATTTGCTTTGCGAAATCCGTATCATGCGAATTAACGAGCTGACGCGCCACCTGCAACAGATAATCGCTGTCGCTCTCTTTCATCAGGCGCGGCTTTTCGGGCGGCGGCTTCATAAGGTCTTCGAGTTCTTCGAGCGAAAAACCGTCGTCGGAGTTCAGAAGCCCGA
This sequence comes from Christensenellales bacterium, assembly GCA_048167245.1. Taxonomy (GTDB): domain Bacteria; phylum Bacillota; class Clostridia; order Christensenellales; family Pumilibacteraceae; genus RACS-047. Next base: position 2,236 of record DBEXQE010000305.1, read on the forward strand.
CTTCCATTCCGAAATTAAGATAGTAAACTGCGAGTTCGAGATCGCCCGCGAGTATGAAATTCTTGATAAGACTGTAAAAAACTTCGTCGAGCGAATAGTTGTATTGCGTCAGAATAAAGTAATATTTGTTCGACTCGTCGAAAAGACCCATTTCGGCGTATGTATCGGCTATTTCGAGCAGAAGCGTCAAGTCGTCTTCGCAATACGGATCGTCGAGCAGTTCGCGCGCGGTAAAAAGCAACTCCAAGCACCCGACGAAATCGCCGTCGTCGTACTTTTGCATCGCCTTTTCGTAATACATTCCCAAGCCGTCGTCTTCTGTGAGTGAAGTTATTTTAGCCATCTATGACCCCGTTATTTGTAAGCAATAAAATGAATACGTTCCCTGCCGTCCTTTTCGCCGCTCGGACGCATTCCGTCGTCCGTCTCGACTTTCTTAAAGCCCGCCGACAGGAGCATTTCTTTAAGATCGTCCGCTTTGTGGATATACTGCGACTGAGTTTCGACGCTTTTGCGGTAGAGCCCGCCGCTCGTCTTTTCGAAAAAAGTAAGCTCCATGTCCACCCTGCGCTTTCCCTTATCGAGAAAATTGTTCCATATATAAGTTATATCGCCGCGGCTGTCGGAATATGTGTTGTCGCCCAAAATTTCGGTCAATTTATATTCCGAGCTGATATCGAAAATAAAAACTCCGCCGTCCGTCAACCCGCCGTAAATATTTACGAACGCTTTCGACGGATCTTTCAGGTAATTCACCGCGTCGCACATAGCCGTTACGAATTCGGGCGGACGGATAAACGAAAAAGTTTCCATGTCGCCGAGCAAAAATTCGGCTTTTACGCCCGCCTTTCGCGCGTTTTCTTTCGCTCTTTGCAACATCTGCGGACTTATATCCGCGCCGTAAACGTCGTAGCCCGCCTTTATAAGTCCTATCGTGAATTTGCCCGAGCCGCACGCAAGGTCCGCGCCGCGTTTCCGCTCGCCCAAAAAAGAGCGCACGTATTTTATCCAACCGTCGTAATCGACGGACTGCATAAAAGTATCGTAATATCTTGCCAGAGTGTTATACAAATCGCTTTACTTCTTTTTCTTGACGGTGAATTTCGCTTTGCTCGTATTCTGTTTGACGGGCGCGTTTTCGGCGGGCTGTTTGGGCTTTTCTTCTTTCTTTTCGTCCGCCGCGGGCTTTTCTTCTTCCACGTCGCCGTATTCCGCGTCGATCTCGCGCTTTACTTTTTCTTTTTCTTCCGCAAGGCGCACAAGGTCGGCTCGCGAGAACGTGGGTTCGAGCGGCGTGAACGTACTGCCTTCGTCTATACTGCTGATCTGTTTGTTCAGATGGATCGGGTTGTTAAAGCGCGTATTCTTCGCGATGAGATTTTTCTCCGCGCGCGCTTTCTTTTCTTCTTCCGTCATCTTGTACATGCCGCGGTTCTTAACGGCGCCTTCGACTCTGTCGTTTACGAACTTATCGTACACCCAATGCGCGTACACCGTCCAAAGCAGTATGATATACGATATGCCGACGAGCAAAAATATCATAAGGAACAGTATGCCGACAAACTGAACTCTTATCAGAAAGTACAACGCGACGATCGGCAATACGCTGAGTATAAGCATTATCACGTTTATCGGCAACAGCCCTATCGCGAACAGAAAGCTGTTCTTGATAAGTCCCCAAAATTTCAGTTTGTAGGTAACGGCTTGCGTCGTAAGAAACATCGCCATGCAAATGACTATCAAAAACTGGATTATCGTCAGCGCAAGCCCTATTATTTTAAGCGCGGGGTGCATCTGTAATTGATTGTACGCCGAAATGTTGAACATCAAAAGGAAGAACGAAACGCCTATGAACAGCGACGACCACAGAAACGGCAGAACGTTGGCTTTTACTCCGTGGAAAAAGTGCGACGCAACGCCGACGCCTTCGCCCCAGGCAAATCTGCGCATTACGTAAAACGCACCCGAAAGCCCTATCGAAAAAACGACTATGCACGGGATCAGCAACAGATACATCTGAAAGTTAAGCATGAAATTCCGCGCTTCGCCTATCGCGGCGGCGTCGGGCACCACGGGATAGCCTATCCCGATATTACCCGAATACGGCACCATGGTATTGTCCACGAGCCGCGACATATACGTAAGAACGAGAACGACTATTATGGGTATCGCGAACAGAAGCGTCAGAAGATTTATCTTGACCATGGCTCCCATACGACCGAAAAATACGTCCTTAAAGAGCTGAAATCTGTTCCCCGGCAGCTTGTCCGGCGTAAAATCGGGCAAGTTGTCCTTTCCCATCGTGATCCTGTATATAAGACCTTTTCTCTGCTGCTTTGCCATTTATTTCTCCTAAATTATTCGCAAACTATCTTCCGGAAATACTCCACGCCGTACAAAAGCGCGTCTTCGTTCATTCCGAACGTATCGGAATGAAGCGGCGAAGAAAACCGTTCGTCCTTTATTCCGAGCCAGACCATGCACCCGGGAACTTCCGCAAGGAACGCCCCGAAATCTTCCGCAGTATAGCGCGGCGCGCACTCGCGTATTTCGGGAAAAAGTTTTTTGATCTTGTTTACCGCCGCCGTGGAATTTATGAGCGGCTCGTACACCGTTTCGACCGTAACGCGGTGAGAAGTCCCGAACTTATTGTCGGTTTCGACCAACAGCCTCGACAGGTTCATCATTATCGACTCCCTGTCGGCTTCGTCGAAAAATCTGAGCGTACACCAGGCTTTCGCATTGCCCGCGACTATGTTCCGCGCTTCACCCGCTACGACTTTGCCGATATGAAAAAGCGAATTGTTTTTCCTGTGAGCGTTCACGCCGTCCGCATTGCTTAAAACGAAATTCATCGCTTTCAGCGCATCGATCCCTTTGCCCGCATCCGCGCAGTGAGCCGATCTGCCTTCTATCTCGAAGTCGAACTCCACGGCTCCCGCGAACATGGCGCCCGCGCACGTGGAAAGCGTTCCCTTGTCCGACGACGGGTCTACGTGCAACGCGTACGCTTCGTCCACGCCTTTCAGCACGCCGTGTTCTATCATCTTTGCCGCGCCGCCGTAACCTTCTTCGCCGAACTGAAATATAAGACGCACGTTGCATTTAGGCTTCTGCGTTTTCAGAAGTTCGGCAACGGCGAGCAGAACCGCGGTATGACCGTCGTGTCCGCAAGCGTGCATAAATCCGTTTTCCGAGCGGTAATCGACGTCCGTTTTTTCGCACAGCGGCAACGCGTCGATATCCGCGCGCAAAGCTATCCTGCGCGAAGTATCCCTGCCCGCCACGTCGACTGCGACGCCCGTTCCTATCCGCGTGAACTTATATCCGCGAGCCGACAAAAAGCGCGCGATATAATCGCTCGTAAGAAATTCCTTGTCGGATTCTTCGGGTATTCTGTGCAGATCGCGCCGCGCGGATCTCACGAGATCCAACATATCCGAAACTTGCGTCGATATCTCCATACTACCCATTATAACCTATTTCACATTATTATTCAATTAAATTTCCGCGGTTTATCAAAAAAAATAATCAAACGAATAATATTAAGTTGACACTTTTCGTTATATGTGATAAGATAAACGCGTTAATGAGGAGCGTTGAGCATAAGTAATCGCTTTTTTGCACGGGTAACAAGGAGATTCCCGCAAGCGACGAAAGGGTATCATCGCCGAAGCCGACGGTAATTTCATTCCGCGATTTCCTTGATTTTTCTATGCGGACGGCGGCTGGGTGCAGCGGTTAATACACTGCAACTGTCATTAGGCTTTATTGCCGAATGAGGCGCATTAACCGTTATACTCGTAATTTCTGACCGAAACCTACGGAAACGGCACGCCGAAGCGGCGCCGCCGTGTTTATTTTTGC
>DBEXQE010000306.1:0-2046 GCA_048167245.1 Christensenellales bacterium
CGAGTGGATAAACAGCGAAAGCGTTACTCCGTCGAGCGCGGGCAAACTTTTCGGCGACGTGAACGGAATAGTTATTCCGTCGGGCTTCGGCAAGCGCGGTTTCGACGGCAAGATCGCCGCCGCGTCTTATGCGAGAGCAAACGATATCCCGTGCCTTATGATAGGTATGGGCGCGCAGGCGGGGATAGTAGAGTACGCCAAAAACGAGCTTGACATAACCGACGCCGCCGACGCCGAATTCACGGGCAAGGGTTCGCTCGTTATCGACAAAGTCGTTTCGGATAAGCCGTGCAAAAAGGGCGAGAAAAAAACGTTGCTCGAAAGCGGAACTATGCTTAAAAAGATCTACGGCGGGGCGGATTGTGCGTATGAAAGGCACCGTCATAAGTTCGGCATAAGCAAGAATTACAAGGACGCGTTGAGCGCGAAAGAACTTGTATTTTCGGGATTTTCCGAAGACGGAGCGCCCGAAGCGTTCGAAGTCAAAGGCAAAAAATTCTATATAGGCGTTATTTTCCAACCCGAGTTCAAGGCTCGTCCGCTTCGTTCCGCGCCGCTTTTCGACGCGTTCGTTTCGGCGGCACGTAAAAACGTATGAGCATAAATTACGAGCTTTACAAAGTATTTTTCTGCGTCGTAAAGAACGGTAGTATAACCAACGCCGCAAAGGAACTGTTCATATCGCAACCCGCGGTAAGTCAGTCGATAAAACAGCTTGAATCGCAACTCGGCGGCAAGCTGTTCAAGCGCACGCCCAAGGGCATGGAACTTACGGCGGAAGGCAGTGCGATATTCGAGTTCGTGGAGCGCGCGAACGGGCTTATAGAGCAAGCCGAAACGCGCTTTTCGCAGATGAAAAGTTTATTGAGCGGCAGTATACGCATAGGCGCGAGCAACAATATCTGCAATAACTTTCTGTTTCCGTTCATCATACGTTTCAGAGAGCTTTATCCGCACGTAAAACTGTTTTTCGAAAACGGTCCGTCCGCGCAGACGGTCGAACTTCTCAAAACGGGCAAAGTCGATATAGGTTTTGTTAATCTGCCCGTAGACGACGATGAGATCGACGTAACTCCGTGCGGTCAACTGCACGACTGTTTCGTCGCGGGCAAAGGCTTTTCACACCTTAAAGGCAAGCCGATGACGGTCGAAGAATTGCTCAAAAATCCGATGATACTTTTAAGCCGCGGAACCAACTCGCGCACGTTCATCGACGAGTATTTCAAGGCGAACGGGTGCAAGTGCTCGCCGGATATCGAAGTGAACAGCCACGATCTGCTCGTTTCGTTCGCAAAAGCGAATATGGGCGTTTCGTGCGTTACGAAAGAATTCGTTACCAAGGAACTCGAAGAAGGCACGCTGTTCATGCTCGACGTTGCGGGCGACGTTCGCTCGCGAAACATAGGGCATATTCAGCTTAAAAACGTTACGCCGACTTTCGCGGGCAAGCGCTTTTTCGAGATCGTTCAGGGGAAGTAAAATTAAATAAAAAATTGCCGCAAGAAAATCTCGCGACAGTTTTTTCATTTACCGTTTGGCGGGGTAGGTCGTCGGCTTTCCCAGTATGCAAAGGATATCCACGACTACTCCTATACCGCAAAATCCGAAAGTTAAAACGTAAATAACGCCCGTAAAAAATTTACCTTCGTAAAATCTATGTATTCCGAAAACTCCGCCGACGAGCGCGAGCAGAAGAACTATCCATTTGCTGATCATGCGTTTTCCGTCCTGCGTAGCGGTCTGACTGCTCTGCGTTGCGGGTCTTGCGTTCGGATAGTTCGTGTCGTAAGGCGACGAATACGTCTTTGTCGCCGCGGTCTCGCTTGACGAGGGAATGACTTTGTTTATCGTTTCGGTTACTTTCAGCGCAACCGTTTCTTTTATGTTGCCCTCTTCGGGTATTATCTTGTTGTTCAGCGGGGCGGAACAAAACGGACAACGCGTGTTCTTACTGTCCGTAAACGATCTGCAATATTCGCACTGTTTCAGCGCCATTATCTGACCTCCGCATCGGGTGATTTACGCTTATATTTTATACGATAGAAC
>DBEXQE010000307.1:0-6311 GCA_048167245.1 Christensenellales bacterium
TCTCGTGCGCATGCTGAACTTGAAAGAGCTTTATTCTCAGCCGACCGACGAGAACGAGAACCGAAAGCAGAATATAAAGGAACTTATAGGCTCGGCGGAACAGTACGAGAAAATGAACCCCGAGTCGGATCTGGACGACTATTTGCAGAGCGTTTCGCTGTATTCGGATCTCGACGAAATGGACGCTGCCGCGGGTTGCGTGAATATAGCGACCGTTCACAGCGCGAAAGGGCTCGAATTCAATACCGTTTTTATAGTCGGACTCGAAGACGGGACTTTCCCGATCTCGCGCGGAATGGAAAGCAGTTTCGAAATGGAAGAAGAACGTCGCCTTATGTACGTTGCGATAACGCGCGCCGAAAAGCGATTGTACTTATCTTATGCGCAGACGCGGTTTATGTACGGCGAGCGGAAAGCGTCGTTGCCGAGCAGGTTTTTATCCGAACTCGGCTTCGAAACGGGTCGCGCGAAACGCGAGAGCATGTATTCGGAGTATTCGTCGAGCAGATGGTACAGCGGTTTCGGCAGTAACAAAAACGGAGAAGCGAAACGGTACTACGCCCGCGATAACGAGTTCGGAGATCCCGAAAGCACGCAAAAATTTACGCGTCCCGCGCCGCCGCCCGCGCCCAAGCGCAACGACAAAGTCGAAAAGTCGGGTTTCGTCGTCGGGGCGAAAGTCCGGCATAAAAAGTTCGGCGAGGGCGTTATAGTAAAACTTACGGACGAAGGCGACAACAGTTACGCGGAGATAGAATTCGAAGGCGTCGGAAAACTCGTATTGTCGATTTTCTACGCGCCGTTGGAGGTGATCGGGTAGTATGGACAGAATGCAGGAATTAGTCGATATCCTGAATAAATACGCGTACGAATACTACGTGCTCGACGATCCGAGCGTAGCCGACGCGGATTACGACAGGCTTTACGACGAGTTGCGCGCTCTCGAAGAAAAGACGGGCATAGTTTTACAGGATTCTCCGACGCGGAAGATAGGCGGAGAACCCGTCGCGGCGTTTGAACCGCACACGCATATCAACAAGCTGTACAGCCTTGAAAAGTGCAACAGCTTCGACGAGTTGCGCGCCTGGTACGACAAGATAATAAAAGCCGCGGGAAAGAAAGTTCCGCTCACGCTCGAATATAAGCTCGACGGGCTTACGCTGTGCCTTACCTACAACGACGGATATTTCGTTTCGGCGGCTACGCGCGGTAACGGAGCGGTCGGCGAAAACGTAACGGCGCAGGTTTCGACTATTATGTCCGTGCCGCGGAAGATCCCGTTCAAGGGGCTTTTGGAAGCTCAGGGCGAAGGCATAATGCGCCTTTCGGCTTTCAGGGCGTACAACGAAACGGCGAAAGAGCCGCTCAAAAACCCGCGCAACGGCGTGGCGGGAGCAATAAGAAATCTCGACCCGAAAGTTACGAAAAGCCGTAATCTCGATATAATTTTTTATAACGTGAATTACACGGACGGCGAAAAAATCGTCAGAAGTCAATCCGAGTCGATAAAGTTTCTGAAAGAGAACTTTTTCAAGACGGATAAACTTTTCGTTTCCAACGACATAGAAAAAATAATCGCCGAGATAGAAGCCGTCGAGCGCGACAAGCTCGATTTCGACATAGACGGAATGGTCATAAAAGTAGACGATTTTTCGCTCAGAGAACAGCTCGGCTATACGGATAAATTTCCGCGATGGGCGATAGCTTACAAGTTCGCCGCGGAAGAAGCTACGACGAAACTTCTGAGCGTGGAATGGAATGTCGGGCGCACGGGCAAACTCACGCCGCTCGCGAAACTCGAACCCGTGTTTCTGGCGGGCGCGACCGTTTCCCGCGCAACGCTGAACAATTACGGCGATATAATGCGCAAGAAAGTGCGTATCGGTAGCGACGTGTTCATCAGAAGAAGCAACGACGTCATTCCCGAAATTCTCGGCGCGGCGGGCGAAAGCGAAACGGACGGAAAAGAGATAGTTCCGCCGGATATCTGTCCCGCATGCGGCACCCCGCTCGTCGAAATAGGAGCGCATTTGTTCTGTCCGAACACGGACGGCTGTCCGCCGCAGATAGTCGGCAGGATAGAATATTTCGCGTCGAAAGAGTGCATGGACATAGACGGCATAAGCGATAAAACGGTGTTGCAACTCTACGAAAAACTCGGCGTGAATTCGCCGTACATGCTCTACGATCTTACGGCGGACGACCTTAAAAACATAGACGGGTTCAAGTCGAAAAAAACGAGCAACTTTATAGATGCCGTGCGGAAAAGCAAGAACGCGCCGCTCCCGAATTTCATCAACGCGTTGGGTATTCCGAACATAGGACGTAAAACGGCGAGAGATCTTGCCGAAAAGTTCGGAAGTATCGACGGCTTGGCGGCGGCGACGCGCGAAGATCTGCTGTCTGTTCCCGAAATAGGCGAGATAATGGCGGACAGCATAATCGATTATTTCAAGGAGAACGCACCGCTTGTCGAAGAATTGAAACGGCGCGGGATAGATCCGAAATTCCGAAAGAGCAAGGAGAGCGGCTTTTTCGCGGGAAAGAAATTCGTGCTTACGGGAACGATTGCCATGCCGCGCGACGAAGCGCGTAAAATAATAGAAAGTCTGGGCGGAACGGCGCTTTCTTCCGTTACGAAAGACACCGACGTCGTCATCGCGGGCGAGAGCGCGGGCAGTAAGCTCGACAAGGCGATCGCGCTCGGCAAAAAAATTATCGATTCGGATGAATTTATTCGGCTTATAACACTTGAAAAAAATTCCGAACAGTGATATAATTTTAATATGAGAACGGGCAAGCTGAACGCCGAAGAATTAAATAAGTACGTTTTTGCGCATATAAGCTCTTTCCGCGACGAAGTTGCGCTGAGCGCGGCTCTCGGAGAAGATTGCGCGGCGCTTAAAACAGACGGCTATATTTTGCTTTCGTCCGATCCCATAACGGCACAAATGCCGAACAGATCTTTGGGCAGACTGTCTGTCGACGTGTCGTGCAACGATATAGCCGCTAACGGCGGCGAAGCCGTTGCCTTAACGCTCACCGTTATAATGCCCGTTTTCTCGCACGAAGACGAGATCGGCGAGATAATGAACGGCGCGGGCGAGCGGGCGAAAGAGCTTAACGTAGAGATAGTCGGCGGACACACTGAATTTTCCGATTGCGTAACGCGCCCGATTATCTGCGCGACGGCTGTCGGAAAAGCGGAACGCCTTATAGCAAAGTCGTCTCTTTCCGCGGGCGACGATATTTATCTGACCAAGGTCTGCGGCATAGAAGGCACCGTTATTCTCGCCGAAAAGTATTCCCGCGAGCTGACGCGCGAGGAGCGGGCACATGCCGAAGAACTGCGCGGGCTTCTGAGTGTAGGCGCGGAGAGCCGGATATTGCGCAAGTACGACGGCGTTACGACGATGCACGACGTAACCGAAGGCGGCATACTCGGAGCCGTTGCCGAAATAGCTCTCGCGGCGGGCTTGGGCGCGGAGATCTGCGAGAAAGATATTCCCGTGGACGGCGTTACCGAAAAACTTTGCTCGCGGCTGGATATCGACCCGCTGAAACTAATCGCAAGCGGCTCGATGATGTTTACGGGCAAGGATCTGGACAAAGCCGTTAAAGAACTCGAAAGCGCGGGTATACGATCTTCGAAAATAGGGCGCATAACGGCGAAAAAAGAGAACGTGCTGTTCCGCAAGGACGGCAGAACGGAAAGTTTTTCGACCGAACCCGACAAACTGCTGAGCGCGCTCATTAACGGAAACAACGAAAAGGAAAACGATAAATGAAAAGCATGACGGGATACGGAAAGGGAGTAGTCGAAGCGGACGGAAGAACGCTCACTATCGAACTCAAATCCGTAAACAACAGATATCTGGAAATAAATTCGAGATTGCCGAAAGCCATGTCGGGTTGCGACGACGCTTTGCGCCGCGAGATACAGTCGGTCATAAAGCGCGGCAGCGTCGACGTTTATTTCAACTACGAAAACGTTTCCGAAAGCAGTAAGACGGTAGCCGTGGATATGGTCCTTGCAAAGGAATACGTTGCGGCGGCAAAAAAGCTCAGGACGGAATTCTGCCTTGACGACGATTTCGGAACTACGGCTCTTTTGCGCTCTCCCGAAGTGCTGAAAATCGAATACGGCAAAGACGATCCCGATATGCTCGTTAAAATGGTGAGCGAGTGCGCGGCGATCGCCGTCAAGGAACTCGACAAAATGCGTGAAACGGAAGGCGCGACTATCCGCGACGATCTGAATACGCTCGTGAAAAACATAGTGAACTCGCTCGAAAAAGTCGTTTACCGCGCGCCGAAAGTCGTCGAAGATTACCGCAGGAAGCTCGAAACCCGCATAAAGGAAGCGCTCGGCGCAGTGGAGATCGACGAGAACAAACTTTTGAGCGAAGTCGCGTTCTTTGCCGATAAAGCCGACATAAACGAAGAAATTTCGAGACTTTCGTCGCATATAACGCAATTCATAGATTGCCTTAAAAGCAACGAGCCGCAGGGCAGAAAGCTCGATTTCATTTCGCAGGAAATGAACCGCGAGATCAACACCATGGGAAGCAAGAGCAACGATACGGAGCTTACGAACGAAGTGCTTTACATGAAAAACGAGTTGGAAAAGATCAAAGAGCAGATAAGGAACGTCGAATGACGCGCGGCACACCGAATTCGGAGGATAAAATGAAACAGGGATTGTTAATAATAATATCGGGTCCGTCGGGAGCGGGAAAAGGCACGATCTATAACGAAGTGCTGAGCCGTATGCCGTCCGTCAAAAAGTCGGTTTCGGTAACTACGCGCGCGCCGCGTCCGCACGAGATCGAAGGCGTTCACTATTATTTCAAGACGCTCGAAGAATATCAGCATATGATCGCCGCGGGCGAGTTTTTGGAAACCGCGTCGGTATATAATAACTGCTACGGCACTCCGAAAAAGCACGTTTTCGACCTTATCGAAAAGGGCGACGACGTTATGTTCGAGATAGATATCCACGGGGCGCGGCAGATCAAAAAACGGTATCCGAGCGCCGTGTCGATATTCGTTATGACGCCCACGTTCGAAATTCTCGAACAGCGTTTGCGCGGTAGGGGCACGGAAACGGAAGACAGCATTGCGCGCAGGCTCGGGAGCGCGAGAAACGAACTTTCGCAGTACGAACTTTTCGACTACATAGTGTTCAACGACGATTTGGAAAGTTCCGTTCAGTCCGTAATAGACATTATAAAAGCCGAAAAGTGCAAGATGAAAGCCAACGAGCAGAGAGTAAAAGCGTTGCTCGGCAAATAAAATAAATAAGTAAAAAATTTTAGGAGAATATAAATATCATGATGATCGATCCACCCATTGACAAACTCGTCGAAAAAGTAGGTTGCAAGTATGCGGCGGTTGCCGTGATCACGAAGCGTTCGAGATATTTGCTCGACAAAAAGAGCGAAATGCTCGAAAGCACGGGTCAGCGCGCGATCTCGGTGGCGGCGAAAGAAGTGTACGACGGAAAAGTAGAAGCAAGGTACGAGGACTGAGAATTTGGTACTTGCGGGCAAAACGGTAGCGGTAGGCGTTACGGGCGGCATTGCCGCGTATAAGGCATGCGAAATAGTCAGCTCACTCAAAAAGCAGGGGGCTGACGTTTACGTTGCCATGACGGAAAACGCAACGCGATTCGTTTCGCCGCTGACGTTCGAAACTCTGTCGGGTCATCGCGTAAGCGTAGACACTTTCGACAGGAATTTCGAATACGACGTAAAACACATTTCGCTCGCCAAGCGCGCGGACTTGTTTCTTATTGCTCCCGCAACGGCGAACTTCGTAGGTAAATACGCTTGCGGCATTGCCGACGATTTTCTGACGACTACCGTAATGGCTACGAAAAGTCGGGTCGTGATAGCTCCCGCGATGAATACGGGAATGCTTACGAGCGCGGCGTACAGGCAGAACGAAGAAACTCTGAAAAAGCGCGGCGTGATCTTCATCGAGAGCGAAACGGGGCGGCTCGCGTGCGGCGATGAAGGCGCGGGCAGACTTGCCGATCCACAAACGATAGTGCGGCGCGTTATTGAAATTTTATGCCCCAAGACGGATTATGCTGGGAAAATTTTGCTCATAACGTCGGGCGGCACGAAAGAGCCTATCGACCCCGTGCGGTTCATAACCAACCGTTCGAGCGGTAAAATGGGTGCGGCTTTGACCGAAGCGGCGGTAAAGCGCGGCGGAAAAGTCATATATATTTGCGGCGAAAACGCCGTTCTGCCCAAATGCGACGCCGAAGTGATAAGCGTTAAAACGACGGAAGAAATGCTTGA
>DBEXQE010000308.1:0-3611 GCA_048167245.1 Christensenellales bacterium
AAACAGTTTGGTTGCAGTTCGGCGCGGTCAACGGAACGCAGGACGATCTGGCGAAAAGTTACCGCGATTTTCAGCTTAACGGCATACTCCCCGATCATCCGTCGAGAAAGCCGCTCATCTACTACAACACCTGGAACGATCAGGAGCGCACGCAACTTAAAACGGGAACATACCACAAGTGCATGACGCTCGAACACATTTTCGCCGACATTGAGATCGCGCACAGAATGGGCATAGACGTTTACGTTATCGATACGGGTTGGTTCACAAAGTGCGGCGATTGGGAAGTCCGCACCGACCGCTTCCCCGACGCTCTCGACAGCGTTTCGGAAAAGCTGAAAAGCTACGGAATGAAGCTCGGGCTATGGATAAATCCGACTGCGGTGGCGGTGTCGAGTCCGATACTTAAAGAACGCAAAGACTGCATAGCGTCGGTCAACGGCGTTCTTACCAAACCTTTCAACGTATGGGAATCGGAAGAAAGCCACGGGATGTGCCTTGCGTCCGAGTATGGGAAAGTTCTCGCCGACACGCTGATACGGCTGTGCAAAACAAAGAACTGTTCGTATATAAAATGGGACGCTATCTGGCAATACGGTTGTACCGACGGCAATCATTTTCACGGAACTGACGAGAACTCCTACGCCGAGCGCGGAGAGTGCTATTCGTTCGAAATGGATCGCAGTCTTTCCGAGATCTGCGACGCCGTTCTCGAAGCCTGCCCCGACACCGTACTCGATTTCGATATAACCGAAGAAGGCAGGAACATAGGGCTTAGCTGGCTCTCGCGCGGAAAATATTTCCTTGTGAACAACGGTCCGAACTACCACAACTACGATCTTCCCGACCCGCAATGGACGAATATGTTCGTCAACCCGGGTCCCGCGAGAACCTGGATCTGCCGTCCCGCGAACAACTACGACAAATGGATACCGTCGCACTTGTTTCTTTGCCACTACTTCCCCGACCCGCCCGTTACTTCTCAACGCATGAATTTAGGGTCGATGATCCTGGGCGGCAACGGAATATGGGGTCAGTTGCAGGAGCTGTCGGAAGACGATATCAAACTGCACGCCGAAGTCATTTCCGCATATAAAAAGGTAGCCGACGATATGGCGGCGGCAACGGAAAAAATAGACGGCGCGACGGCGACGACGTTACAAAAGTACGAAAAGATCGACCCTGAAAACGGTCGCGGAGCTATAGTTCTGTTCGGCGTATTCTCGCGCGAAGGCAAAGTAACTCGTAAAATCGAATCGCCTTGTTCGGGCAAATTCAAAATTTTCGGCAACGCGACGATCGAGAAAAAAGACGGTAACTTCTACGTTACCGCCGACTTCGACGGAGCCGACGCCGCTATAGTTTTCTGCCTGTAAAATAACCGTACGTTTCGCCCAAAGCGGCGAATTCCGTATTTTCGGTCGCACCGAGCCGCGAAAGGACCGCAACGGCTTTTTCGCGGTTTTCTTTTCCCGCAAGCTCGTAAGAATGACCGTAAAGCGAAAAAACCGCGTCGACGCAAACGTTTGAAAATTCGTCCGCAAGCGCGAAAACGGCGTCGTCGAGCATATGGCACGTAGGAGCCCATCGCATAAAATCGGACGGCACGGCAAACGAGTACGACGGATCGGCGGTCCTCGCATACTTTATTCCGAGTTTTTTAAGCGCGCTAATAACGGACCCGTTACATTTCCCGCCCGGATATATAGCTCCCGAAACGGTAAGACCCGTATGCTTTTTTATCGCGCGGATATCGCCCGTTATTTCGTCTTGCAACTCGCTTTCCGAAAGCTCGGTAAAATCGCGGTGGTAAAAGCCGTGAGAACACAGCTCGAAACCCGCGTAAGTGTCGGCTAAATCGTCCGCGCCGACTTTTTCGTATGCTCTTCCGCCCGGTAACAGCCCGCTTTCACCCAAATAGCCGCAACACAGACCGAAAGACGCTCTAAGCCCGAAACGCCTTAAAAGATCTACAAGTTCTTTGTCGTAAATTTCGCCGTCGTCGAAAGACAGCGTTATAAATTTCATATATCTTCCTTAAAATCTTATCGTATTGTTTCTGATAACGAGATCCTTACACCGCTCTATCCTGTACGGCGAAGTTTCGGTCTCGTTCTCGAATCGGGCGGTTTTTATGAACTCGTTGTTTTCGAACAGCACGTTTTTCGCATATGCCGCAGTAAAGATCTTGCCGTTGCGCGCCTTGAATTTATTGTTTCTGACCGTTATGTTTTCGTGGATATAATGATCTTTTTCGCACTCGAATTCGGCGTTTACGGACACGCAGAGCGTATATTCGTCGTACCCTTCTCCGCAACTTACGAACTCGTTGTCTTCGATAAGAACGTTATGCGAACGACCCGACTCGTACCACAACTTAGGCGAGTCTATGATCCGAAGTCCCGCGCATCTGCTGTGGATCCTGTTCCGCGCAAAATGTACCTTCTTCGACGACGCTATTATTATGCTCGGGCACATTTCGAATACGTTGTCTACGAATTCGACTTCGGGCATGCGCTCGGGATTTTCGGCGAAATCGTCCGCCGCGGCAAACTCGGGCGGCTTTTCCGTTACTACTTTGATATGCTTGTTGTCCGGCTCCAAAACAGCCGAAACGACTTTAAGCGTTTCCTTTTCTTTCAGCGTCTTGCCGTCGATTACGGTCATCTTATCGCCCTTTCGGAAAGGATTCGTTCCGACCTGTTCCCTATGCCCAAGGCGGACTTTCAGCCCGTCGGGCAGGATCTCTTCTATGTGCGTGTAAAACCCGTGCAGATTGAACCCGTCGTCCAGACTGTTCGCGATATACGAGTTTTTCAGCGTAACCTTGCCGCCGCAATTTACGAACATAAGCGCGTCGGCTGTGGTGGAAACGAGATCTCCACGACCGTCCTTTCGCCTGATCTTCATTTTATCGAGCGTCAGATCGTCGGAAAACTGAGCTATAAGCCCCATTCCCGCGCCGCGGTTTATTTCCACGTTGTCGAACGTAACGCGCTTACATTCGTCCACGAAAAACGTATCGTATTGCCTGTCTTCGTCGAAATGGAAAACTATATTGTGTCCTTTCAGATAGCGGAGTTTGTTCGAATTTTTCCGATACGTAAAACGCACTATGTCGCCGCCTATTTCGCTCGCGTCCGTTCTCAGCCCGTCCGCCGGGAACGCATCGGGCGGCAACTCGCAATCGCCTATCATGATAGACGCTATCGTCGTGCCGTTTTCCACGTCCTTATCGTAATCGGAAAGAAAGAACTTGGCGTCCGCCGAGCTTATGTCTTCGCTTTCGGTGTGGCAGATCATATGACCGCCGCTCACCGAATACGGATACTTCTTTTTGTCGATATAGAAATCGAGATGCGTATCGGTCGAATCCTTGACCACCGCACTGTAACAGCGCGGAAAAGCGAAATCGACCGTAAAATTTTCGAGCTTAACGTTATGCGTGTTACGGATTATAAACGGGAACACGCGATCGTGAAATACGAACGTCGCCCCGCCGCCGTCTATCGTAACGTTGCGCGAATCCGAAATGAGAAATACGACGTACTTGTGTCCGTATTTGTTGTTCGACGGATAAAAAACTCCTTCGCTGCACCCGTCGCGGTAAA
>DBEXQE010000309.1:0-3952 GCA_048167245.1 Christensenellales bacterium
GGGCTACTACGACAGCGAAAACGGCAGAATAGAAGTCAAGTGGAAAACGCTGTCCGACGGCAGCGTGGAATACACCCCGAAAGTTCCTGAAAGCGTAGAGACTGTTTTTGATTTTTCGGCATACTTATCCGCCAAAAAATCAGGCAAAAGTTTTATATTAAAAGCCGATTAGGCGCACTTTTATAGTTATCGGGGTTTGGAGATCGCCGGTGAAATGCCGAGAAATTTTTTGTATTGAATGAAAAAGGTAGTGTAATTGTTGTAACCGACTTTTTCCGCCACTTCCATGGGCGTAGGGCAAGGTCGCGGGATGTTTTTAAAATAAAAAATCAAATAGGAGAAATGGTAATGAAAGGTATCAAGAAACGGATGTTATGTGTGTTGGTTGCCGTTATCGGTTGCGGATTCGCGTTGAGCGGTTGTAAGACGATCGGTTACGACGACACGAAAACGCAATTGTTTATCGCCAACTACGACGGCGGCGTCGGGTCGAAATGGCTTGAAGAACTCAAACCGCGTTTCGAAGAAGCGTACAAGGACGTATCCTTTGAGACGGGCAAGACGGGCGTCGAACTGGTCGTCGACCCCAGCCGCAACTATCAAGGCACCGGCAATCTGCGTACGATGAAAACGTCGTACAATCATATATTCTTTTCCGAGGCGATTTATCTCCCGGAACTGATCAACGCGGGGTTGCTCTACGATATCTCGGATATCGTCAAAGAGAACACGTCGGGCGGTTCGATCGAGAGCAGGATGAAGGAGCAGGATAGAGACGCGATCGCAGTGTACGGCAACGGAAGCTACTACGCGCTTCCGCATTACGAAATGTACAACGGTATAATCTACGATATCGACCTGTTCGAGGAGAAAGGTTTCTATTTCTCCGCCGATCCGTTGCCCGGCAGTAAGGGATTTATCATGGATAAGGACGAACAAAGATCGCTCGGACCGGACGGCAAGACGGGCGTGGACGCGGTAACGGGTATCGACTATTCGTTGGACGACGGACTTCCCGCAACGACCGACGAGCTACTTGCACTGATGAACTATATTGCGGTCGACAATTCGATGCTTCCTATCATTTGGTCGGGCGAGAGCAAGCAGTACAGCAATATGTTGCTCGAAAAACTTTCGCTCAACTATGACGGAGCCGCCGCGTCGAAAGTGTTTTACGATTTCAACTACGGCAAAACCGATCCCGTCAAAAACAAGATCGTTACTTCGTTCAACGGTACCGAGCCGGTTATCGAAGAAATCGAGATCAACGAACGCAACGGATACCTGTTGCGGCAGTCGGCGTCCAAGTATTACGCGCTCGACTTTATGAAGCAAATGTACGCCAAAGACAGTTACTATCCTTCGACGGCAACGTCGGGTACCGGTTCGCACGAAGTCGTACACGAAAAATTCATTTACAGCAGCATCGACCCGACGCAAACACCTATCGCAATGATGATCGAGGGCACGTATTGGTATCAGGAGTCGAGCGACATTTTGCGGCGTTCCGTATCGGAGTTTCCGGCAACTTCGCCCGATCGCAACTTCGGATTTATGCCGTTGCCGTTAGGCGAGGGCGTCGACAAGCAGGTCTTGGGTAATACCTACTACTCGTATTGCATGGTCAACGGCAACATCAAAGGCAACGAAGCCGCAGAAAAAGTCGTCAAAGCGTTCCTGCAATTTGCGTACGGCGATACCGAACTCCGTAAGTTTACAGCTTCGACCGGTACGGCGCGTCAGTTTGATTACGAGTTGAGCGAACAAGAGTTTAACAGTATGAACAAATTCTATCAAAACGTGTGGACGGCGCGTAAAAACGGCGAAGTCGTTACGTCCGCTTCCACCAACGATTTGTTCTATAACAACATTTCCAAACTGTCGCAGTCGTACTACAATGCGTGGGACACCACCGTCAACGACCAGTCCTACAAAGTACCGATCACGGCGTTCGACAACGGCGTTACCGTGCGGCAGTATTTCGACAGTTTCGGCATGACGCAGGACAGTTGGAACGCGGCATACGAGGATTTTTTCCATGAATAATGCGGTCGCTCGGGGTAAACGCAAGATCGGATTGCGCAATCAGTTGCTGTTCTATTGTCTGATACTTGCCGTCCCCACCGTTCAGTTTTGTATCTTTTATCTCGCGGTCAACGTAAACTCGATTTTACTCGCCTTCAAGCAGTACAATCCCGACGGAAGTTATACGTTTATCGGGTTCGAAAACTTTGCAAAAGTGTTTTCCGATCTGACGCACGTGCAATATCTGAAAGCGGCGTTTTGGAACTCGCTTCTGTTAGGGTTTTTCACCTTGGCGGTCGGCATGACGCTGGCGTTGATATTCTCGTACTACATCTACAAAAATGCGTTTTTGAGCGGCGTTTTCAAGGTGGTGCTCTTTCTGCCGCAAATCGTTTCCGCGCTCGTCATGGTCGTCATGTTCAAGTATTTCGCCGAAGATATGTTGCCGACGATCGTGCTGAAACTGTTCGGCACCGAAATGCGCGGACTTATCTCCGATTCGTCGACGCAGTTTCCCACCATTCTCGTCTACTCGCTGTGGGTGGGATTCGGACCGCAGATCCTCATGTATTCGGGAGCGATGAGCGGCATCTCCGAATCGATCATCGAGGCAGGCAAACTCGACGGAATATCCCCGCTCAAGGAGTTCTTCCGCATCGTCATTCCGATGATTTGGTCGACGGTCGTCAGCTTTATCGTCGTCAATCTGGCGCAGGTGTTCGTCAACCAAATGCAGCTGTTTTCTTTCTTCGGCACCGAAGCGGAATACAGTCTGTATACGCTCGGCTACTACCTGTATTCCGCAATGAAACGTACGTCGACCGAGTTGTCCGACTACCCGTATCTGGCGTCGTTCGGTCTGACGCTGACGCTGTTCACCATTCCGGTTACGCTTATAGCGCGCAAACTTTTGGAACGCGCTTTTCGAGTCGAGTAAGGAGAGGGCTATGAAAACAAAACCGTTTATCGAAAAACCGAAGAAAATCAGCCCGTTCCGAGTCGTTCTCGGCATACTGTTGGCTTTATATGCGCTGAGTATGTTCATTCTGCTCTTTTGGGGCGTGCTCAACTCGTTAAAGAGCGTTTCCGACTTCCGCACCAACCCCTTGTTCTTTACGGGAAAATGGCCGTGGGAGTGGAGCTGGGACAACTACGCCTTTGTGTTCAACAATTTTCAGATCCGCGTTTCGACGGCGCACGGGGTAAGGATCGTTACCGTCTGGCATCAGATCCTATACACACTGCTGTATGCGGGCGGGTGCGCGATCGTCAACGTGTTCGTAACCTGTATCACGGCGTACGCCGTCGCGCGCTTCGACTTTGCTTACAGTAAAGCGGTGTACGTCGTGGCGCTCGTTACCATGATGTTGCCGATCGTCGGCAGCTATCCTTCGGAGATCCAAATGCTCAAGTCGCTCGGATTGTACGATACGATTTGGGGCAGTTGGATCCAGAAGATGAACTTCTTGGGGCTGTATTTCTTCGTCTTTCACGCTACGTTTAAGAGTATAGCGAAAGAATACGTCGAAGCGGCGAAAATCGACGGCGCAAGCGAATGGCGCATTTTCTTCCGGATCATGCTTCCGCTCGTTCGCGTTACGTTCTTTATAGTAGTGCTCATAAAGTTCGTCGAGTTCTGGAACGACTACCAAACGCCGTTATTGTATATGCCCAGTTTTCCGACGCTGTCGGTCGGTATCTATCGGTTGGCGAACTCGACGGTGAAAGGGCTGAACTACGTACCCATGCGTATGGCGGGGTGCGTTATGTTGGTACTGCCGATTTTCATTTTGTTTATGTGTTTTCGTAACCGCATCATGGGCAACGTTTCGATGGGCGGGGTCAAAGAATAATAAGAGAAAAAGGAGGATCTTATGAAGAAAAAGCTATCAATTTTTGTCATACTGCTCGTTCTGTATGCGGCGGT
>DBEXQE010000310.1:0-2134 GCA_048167245.1 Christensenellales bacterium
CTCTTGTTGTTTGTTGGTTTCAATCGTCTTCGTCGGTGAGTTCGTCGCCCCATATCGGTCGGTCGATTGCTCCGACGAAATTGTAAAAGATTTCTACCGTTTGTCTGTAATGTCCGTCGACTTTCGTCTTTTCGTGAACAACGACCTTTTCGATGAACGCGCGAAGTATTTCGGGCGTGAGTTCTTCAAAACTGTTATACTTGTAAATAAGCATCATAAAATCGAGAATTTTATCGTCGTCTTCTTTCGCTTTCGAGATTTCCGACTTTAACGTTTTAACCCGTCCTTTCAAATCGGCTTGCTCGGTTTCGTATGTGTCGCTCATTTTTAAGTATCGCTCTTCGGAAATTTTACCTTCGACTTTGTCCTCGTATAGGCTTTCGATGATTTTATCCAGCCTTTCGATTCGTTCTTCCGAAGTTTTAATTTCCTTTGAATACTCTTTCAGTTCTTTTTCCGTTCTCGTTGCGGCGTTTTTCCGTAACGTCTGCAAAAACATTTCTCTTTGCTGTTGCGCGAAATAGATTGTTCTCCGCAAATCGTCCTGAATCAGAACAGCCAACGCTTCGACCGTTATCTGGTGAGAAGTGCAATATTTTCTCTTCTTTTTACGGTAAGTCGAACAGTTGAAGTATTCTTTTTGCTTCATCGTCGTGCATCGGCAAAGATACATTTTCTGTCCGCAATCGGCACAGTAAATCAGCCCCGAAAGAGGACTCATTTCGCCCATATCGGTCGGTCTGCGTTTTGCCTGACGAATTTTCTGAACGGTTTCAAAAGTCTGCTTGTCGATAATCGCTTCCTGCGTGTTTTCAAAGATTGCCCAGTCTTCTTTCGGCAAGTTAATGCGTTTTTTCGACTTGTACGACTTTTTATACGACTTGAAATTGACCGTACATCCCGTGTATTCCAAATTTTCAAGAATACCCGCGACGCTCCTTTGATCCCAAATTTCCGAATCTTCTCTGACTTTTAATGCCGTCGGCAATCCGTTTTTACGGCAGTAAATAACGGGTGTATCTACGCCTCTTTCGGTAAGTATTCTCGCAATCTGCGTCGGACCAAAGCCCTGAACGCACAACTTGAAAATTTCTCTTACGATTTCAGCACCCTTTTCGTCTATAATCCATTTTTCCTTGTTTTCGGGATCTTTCTTATATCCGAGCGGTGGAACGCTCGCAAGATGTTTTCCTGCATTGCCTTTGGCTTTGAAAACCGCTTTGATTTTCTTACTGCAATCCTTTGCGTACATCTCGTTCAGAATGTTCTTGAACGGGGTAATATCGTCGTCGGGATTTTTCTCGCTGTCCACTTGGTCGTAAATGGCAATAAATCTTATGTCGGCTTCGGCAAGATAATATTTCGTGTAATATCCCACAAGAATATGATCTCTTCCGAAACGGGACATATCTTTTACGATTACAGTAGAAATTTTACCGTCTTCAACGTCGGACATCATTCGTTTGAAATCAGGTCTTTCAAAGTTACTTCCCGAAAATCCGTCGTCAACGTAAAATCTTACGTTCCGCAAATGATTTTCGTCCGCATACTTTTGCAGTAACATTTTCTGATTGCGGATACTGTTGCTGTCGCCGTCTAAATCGTCGTCGCAGGAAAGTCTGCAATAGCAGGCTGTCCATTGTTCTTCTGTGCTTTTTGTCTTTCTATTTTTAATTGTCGGTTGCAAATTCATTGTTTATTACCTCCCGAATTGCAACTTTCAAACGATAACCGATCCGTGATACGAACGGCAGGTTTTAACGCCTCGTCTATATTCTGTTCTATCAGCGTTTTCGTAATATCGAACGCCGTAACGCCGACGTTCTGTTTTTCGTGGGCAATAACGGTATAAACCGTATTACCGAGAACTCTTTCGCGGGTTCGAGTATATTCACCGTTAGGTTCTTTTTTATAGATGGTGAATATACTTGCCGCGGGTTTACTGTTTTGATTTATGTTTTTAGCCGTGTTTTTCGTAAATATAATCTCCTTATCAATGATTTATTTACGCAAAACGGCAGGAAGAGTCGGCTTACAATTTGCCGTTTTTTTTCATATTTTTCAAGGCTTCGTAGCCTTCTTTTATCAAACGGACTTTCGTAATTCCGTTTTCTTCGAGAAAAGCGTTTATCTC
>DBEXQE010000311.1:0-3617 GCA_048167245.1 Christensenellales bacterium
TTTTATTATTGCAATATACGGATTCGTAATCGATTACGAATACTTCGCTACGCTTCTTGTACTTGCTACGCGCGTGGCGTTCACTTTGCTCGGCTAAGGGCGTTCGCGCTACGCGCTCGGCTGAGCACTCGCTCTTAGAGCTAAGCCACAGAAGCATAAACACAGCCTAATTATTATACTGTAAACTCGGAAAAAACGCAAGAGTTTTTCGGTACTTTTTCGATAAAAGCTCAGTAAAATATTTTTCGGGGTCGGATAAACCCGCAAAATCGTAAAAAACGGTTGTATGAAAAACATGCATATGATATAATGAAAGAAAATTTTTCATTCGGAGAGCAAGATCATGACTTTTCTCGAAAAGATGAAAAACGGCGAGCTATACGACTGCTCGTTCGACGCTATGCCCGAAGATCTGCAAAAAAAGCTGTCTTACTGCAAAGAACTGCTGTACGACTTCAATAATTCGCGCCCGAGCGAAGGAAAGCTCCGCGAAGAGATCGTCCGCAAAGTGTTTGCCGAAGTCGGAGAAAACTGCTATATCGAGCCGCCGTTTTACGCGAATTGGGGTTGCAATATACACGTAGGGAACAATTTCTACGCGAATTTCAGTCTGACCGCCGTAGACGACACCGACATTTACATCGGCGACAACGTTATGATCGCGCCCAACGTTACGATCGCTACCGCGGGGCATCCGATCTGCCCCGAACTGCGCGAAAAAGTGTATCAGTTCAATCTGCCAGTGCACATAGGCAACTGCGTTTGGATAGGCGCGGGCGCGGTGATCACCCCGGGCGTTACGATCGGCGACAATTCCGTCATCGGCGCGGGAAGCGTCGTTACGAAAGACGTTCCCGCAAACGTAGTCGCCGTGGGCAACCCGTGCCGCGTTCTCCGCGAAATAACCGAACGCGATTACGAATATTATACGAAAGACCGCAAGATCGGATTTACTTTATAAGGCTTTTGCCTTCCATTTCGGCGGGGATCGGAAGTCCCATTACTTGCAAAAGAGTCGGAGCAACGTCGCAGAGCGCACCGCCGCTCGCAAGTTCGGCTTTCTCGTAATCTTTGCCGATGAGCATGAACATGACGGGGTTCGTCGTGTGCGAAGTACAGGGCGCGCCGTTCTCGAAAGTCATCGTTTCGGCGTTGCCGTGGTCGGCTGTAAGCAGAACGTTGCCGCCGGTCGAAAGGACCTTGTTTATAACGCGCATAACGCACTCGTCTACCGCCTGAACGGCTTTGACCGCCGCGTTGAATACGCCCGTATGTCCTACCATGTCGCAGTTCGCGAAATTCAGAATTATCGCGTCGACCGTGCCGACGACTTCTTCGGCTTTTTCGGTAACTTCGTACGCGCTCATTTCGGGCTTTAGGTCGTAAGTCGCGACTTTGGGGCTTGCGATAAGGAAACGCTTTTCACCCGTGTTGGGTTCTTCCACGCCGCCGTTGAAAAAGAACGTAACGTGCGCGTACTTTTCGGTTTCGGCAATTCTCGCCTGAGTTTTTCCGCACGCGCCGAGATATTCGCCGAGCGTGTTTTTAATGGACTTAGGCGCGAAAGCCGTGTGGATCCCCGTGAAAGTTTCGTCGTATTGCGTCATGCCGACGTAAAAAGTCGGTTTATAGCCGCCCGCGCGTTCGAAATTCGGGAAGATCTCGCTTATCGCCGCGCGCGTGATCTCTCTCGCCCTGTCGGAACGGAAATTGAAAAAGATGATCGAGTCGTTTTTGTTGACGCCCTTGTAGTCGCCCACGACGACGGGTTCGATAAACTCGTCGAGAACGCCTTTCGCATACGATGCGGCAATGCCCGCGTCCGCGTTCGTGTAGCGCGAGCCTTGACCCGCAAACACGCAGTTATAACCCTTTTCGACGCGCTCCCAACGGTTGTCGCGATCCATATAATAGTAACGACCCACGACGGTCGCCACCTTGCCGACGCCGATCTCCGCGATCTTCTTTTCGAGCGTGGCAACGTATTCGCGCGCGCTGTCGGGCGGAACGTCGCGCCCGTCCGTTACGCAGTGAACGTAAACTTTGTCGAGCCCCTCCGCTTTTGCCATTTTAAGCAACGCGTACAGGTGAGTTATATGGCTGTGAACGCCGCCGTCCGACAAAAGCCCGACGAGATGAAGCGCCGTGCCGTTGTCTTTCGCGTTCTGCATGGCTTCTTTAAGCACGGGATTTTCGAAAAACTCACCGTCTTCGATGGCTTTGTCTATCTTCGTTATGTCCTGATAAACAACTCTGCCCGCGCCGAGATTCAGATGACCGACTTCGCTGTTGCCCATCTGACCCGACGGCAAACCGACCGCTCTGCCGCTCGCTTCGATAAGCGTGTGCGGGTACTTTTTCAGTAAACTCTTTATGTTCGGGATCCCCGCCGCTTCCACGGCGTTCCCTTTCTTTTCGGGCGAATATCCGAATCCGTCCAATATAATAAGCGCGTCTGTTTTCATTGTTGCGCCTCCTTTTTATGGTAAAATAATATTATTCAATCTCATCAGTACGGTCGGTCGCTAACGCTTTGCGACCGCACAGCTTCCCCTACTATGGGAAGCCTTAAATAAGGATAATTTTAAGCGATTTCTCCACGCACGACTTCGTCGCTTGGTCGAAAGGACAGCCACAACGGAGTTGGAGACGGGTGTGAAGAACGGCAACAGGCGGCAAACCCGCGACGGGAGTGTACATCGACGTACTCGACCGAGCGGGGTTGACGCACGTAGCCGTTATGCGCGCCCGTATACAAGTCCGTTTAATACTTGACTACTTTCGAGAAATCTTCCGCTTTCAAGCTCGCCCCGCCGATAAGTCCGCCGTCGATATCCGGCTGAGCCATAAGCTCGGACGCGTTTTTCGGGTTCATGCTTCCGCCGTACTGGATACGGAGCCCGTCGGCGGCTTTCTTGCCGTACAGATCGGTAAATACCGAGCGGATATACTTTATGGTTTCTTCGGCTTGCTCGCTCGTGGCTGTCTTGCCCGTGCCGATAGCCCAAACGGGTTCGTAAGCTATTACTACGTTTTCGAGTTCTTCCGCCGAAATGCCCTTAAAGCCGCCCGTAACCTGCGTTTTGACTACCGTTTCGGTCTTGCCGCTCTCGCGCTCGGCAAGCGTTTCGCCGACGCAGACAATGGGTTTAAGTCCGTTTTTCAGCGCCTGAACGGTTCTCTTGTTTACCGTTTCGTCGGTTTCGCCGAACATCTGACGGCGCTCCGAGTGCCCTATGATAACGTACTTCGTGCCGATCTCTTTGAGCATTTCGGCGCTTATTTCGCCAGTGAACGCACCCGCGTCCGCCCAAGCCACGTTCTCCGCGCCGACGGCTATGTTACTGCCTTTCGTAGCCTTGACGGCGGTCGCGATACACGTGTACGGAACGCAGATAACGACTTCGCACTCGGCGTTCGCAACGAGCGGTTTCAGCTCGCCGATAAGTTTTTCGGCTTCGGCGTTCGTCTTGTTCATCTTCCAGTTTCCTGCGATAATGGGTTTTCTCATTGTTTATTTATCTCCTTTTGGGTTTGCATTCATCGCGTGATACGGGCTACGTGCGTCGCGTCGGCTCGGTCGAGTACGCCAAAGTACACTCGCTCGCCGCCGCGCC
>DBEXQE010000312.1:0-5157 GCA_048167245.1 Christensenellales bacterium
GAGATACGGAATTGAAACAAAAAGCGTTCAAAATAAAGATTGTAACGGCGTTTATACTTTTGGCGGCGATAGCGGTACTATTCTGCGTTTTAAGTTTTGCGTCGGACAAAACGAAAGCCGATGCCGCGGGGAATTCGAAAATTTATACGTTTGCGGCAACTGATTATATGGAAACAAAAGAAATAAATTTGACTTCGCCGACGGGGTGGGACGATCCCGTTTCGAGTTCGGCATACCGAAATACGGGAATACAAATTTATGCCGCATCGAATAGCGGGTCTGTATCGACGGGAGACACCGTTAATTTAGACAGCGGACAATTTTACATAGACTTCAACGGCGCGACTATTTACAGACCGAGTAATCTTTCCGTTATTATGGATTCAGTTGTGTATTTTGACGACCTATACTCTTTTGAAATTTTACGTTATGGTTCGATAGTTTGGTATGCACGGTTTACAAGCGATTATAACGGCGATGTTTACAGTAAAACCGTTAATATAAACGGCAATTCGACGTTATCAACATCCGAAAGCAAAGATTTGATTGTATTCAATCCTATGGAATTCGGTAAAAGATATGTAAATTTAAGTAGCGGCGCGTATACGATAAAAATAAGAAGACAATATAATTTTGCAGTGGAACACGGTCCGCTTACAACAAGGTATTCGGAAATGAGCGGGAATCTGCTTATAGATACAACGAATCCGACAAGTACGTTAACGGGTTATACCACAGGGAAAAACATAGCAAACGGCAGTTATGTAAACGAAAAGGTTACATTCAGTGCGTCGGACGAAAATTTTAATAGGCTTTATTATAAAACCCCGACCGCTAATTCGTATTCGTCTACTTCGAGTAAGAGCTATACGACGGGCGTGGCAACGGGTTGGTATTATATGTACGCCGAAGACAAATCTGGCAATGTAACGCCGACTTATTCGATATATTACGATCCCGTAAAACCTACGGGCAATATTAAATCGAACGGAGTAAGCGTAGCGAGCGGAGCGTATATTTCCGAAAGTTTTTCTTATTCCGCAACAGATACCGACAGCGGGATAGCAAATATTTATTACAGAACGCCCACAAACGGGAATTATCAGACGTATACGCAAGGGACTATAATTCCGCGCAATGCGGGCGACGGGTGGTACTATTTTTATGCGGTAGACCGATCGGGCAATCAATCGAATATTTCGTCGGTATATCTCGAAACCGCCGCACCGCTTGTCGAAATATACCGCAACGGAACGCTTGCGTTCGGCAAAACGGTAACGGAAGCGGGAAATTACGATACGGATATTTATGTAAATGAAAGAGACGTGTTGCGCGTTAAGTATGAATCGTCGTCGGGCAAGGCTACTTGTAATTACGGCATAAATACCGACGTTTTAATCGACGGTAATTATCCGAACAATACATATAAAATATCTTTAACTACGGCAACGGGAATAACAACAACTTATACATATCGTATTGTAAGAGAGAAACCGTATATAAGCGTAAACGGGGTCAGATACGGAAACGGCGCTACGGTTAGATTGAAAGAAGATACCGCGATTACGTTTAACTGCGACGAAGTAATTTCCGACACGGCAGATACGGGTGCAGAAATAGTTTCCGACGGCAACGTACAGATAAACGAAAAAATTCCGTACAGCCAAAGCAGAACGAAAACTTTTACAACCGCCGAAGGAACACAGACAAAATATCTTTTGAAACTTTCCGACAGAGCCGGCAACGAAAGCAATATTACGGTGTATATCGATAAAGAGCCGGCAGTAGGAGAATGGATTTCCGACGGGAACATTTTGCCAAACGACGTACATACGAACAAACCGCTGTCTTTTGAATTCGACGAATCGGACGCTACGGCTACTTATTCGTTTAACGGCGGCGAATATTCCGAATATACAAGCGGTCGGACGTTTTTCGCAGACGGAACATATACCGTTATTTTGACCGATTTAAGCGGGAATAAAAGCTCGTTCAGGGTTGTTATAGACACAGTGTGTCCCGTAGGAAAACTTTATGCAAATTATACGGAGATAGAAAATAACAGCGTTACAAACGGCAAAGTATATTTCTCGTGGGACGGTTTTGCAACTGCAACGGTCAACGGACAGCCGTATGAAAAAAACAAGGTTTTAAGCGAAGACGATATATATAATTTCGTTTTGCGGGACGCAGCCGGCAATATTTCCGAGTATAGCGTCGAAATAGATACGGTTGCCCCGATCGCTAATAAAAACAGACTTTTCGGCGATAAATCCTATGCAGTCGGAAAGTGGTACAACGTAGTATTTGACGGGCAAAAAAAATCGTTCGAATCGTATGATTCCGCGCTTGATTATGCTTGTGCCGTCGAATTCGAAAAGTTTGTTACGCCGCTTGTATTGAATAGCGTTTCGGATTTTACGCAAGTTCATTTAATCGCATCGAAGGGCAATCCGTTGGAAGACGTTCGCGTAGGAAATTATTGGCGATATAAGTCGCGAGCTAACGAAAGCAGCGAGCTTTACTATTTCGATAAAGAATATCTCGATGAAGTTATTGCATTTTATGCGAAAAATTATATTTCGGAAGTAAATTATTTCGATCCGTCGAAAGATGGATATTACGGTGAACTTTCCGAAAATATGTACGATAATATCTGGATAGCCGAAAACGGGACAAAAGCACCGCTTGCAAATCGATTTGTATTTACGGAAGACGACAGTTCGACTGTTTTTGCGGAGTTTGCGGAAAACGGGGATAACAGAGTTAAAGTCGAATTCGGTATACCGTTCGGAAAGCAGTTTACGGAATCGGGACTTTATAAAATAACGGAAACGGATTGTGCGGGGAACGTAAGCACATATTTTGTTTATCTAGATAATTCCGAGCCGACGCTTATAGTAAATGCGGAAGTTTACGGAGAAAACGAAGCGAGAGAACTTAATATATCCAAATCGATTTCGGAAGAAATAAAAGCGTATTACTATAAAACATTTACAATTGTTCGAATAGCGGACGGGGACGCTTGGGCAACGGTAAAGGTGGAAAATAACGGAAATACGAAATACTATTCCTACGGCGATGAATTGCCCGTGCTGAACTTAGGCGGCGAATATACGATAACGGCATACGATAGGCTCGGCAACTCGTACTCGTTTATCGTTTATATCGTCGGCAGTGAAGCGACGGTTGATTTTTCCGCAAATGCGGACAACACGGCTTTTGCCGTAAAAATTCGATTGGAACAGTCTTTCGATACGCTTGTTGCTTTGGACATTTACAGGAATGGCGTTAAGTTTGACGGAATTATGCCCGATAAACTTGATTATGAATTCGATAAGGGCGGCAAGTACACCGTAACTTTGAGAGATAATTTCGGAAGACTTATAGAAAAAACTTTTAACTTTGATAAAGCGTTGCCGGTGGGATTTTTGACGGGAGTGGAAAACGGCGGATTGGCGATGACCGACGTTAAGTTTACGTTTGACAGCGAGAAATTCTACGCCGAAGTTACAAAAGACGGACAAGCATACAAGAGAGGCAGAAGCGGCGAAATGACGTTTACGGTCAGCGACGAAACCGTCGGAAATTACATTATCCGACTTATTCGTTTGACTGACGAAGAAAACTATGCCGACTACTCATTCGTTCTCGAACTTGATTCCATAGCACCCACGCTCGAACTTATAGGCGTTAAGAACGGCGGCGTTTCGGGCAAGTCGGTAATGCTTGACAACCTTTCCGAACAAGCGACGATCGAAGTTTTTAAGGACGGAGAGCTTATTTCTTACGAACTCGGAAGCGAACTTAAAGAATATGGCAAATACCGTGTCATAGTAACCGACGTGGCGGGCAATCGGAGCGAGTACGGCTTTACGCTCAAACACGTTTTGAACGGCGGTGCAGTTGCGCTTATCGTGATAGGCAGTGTATCTCTAGTCGGCGGCGTTGCCACTGTTTTCATTATGAGAAGAAAAGGCATTTTCGGAAAGATTAGAGCAAAGAAAAAAGGATAAGGCGTATAAAGCCTTATCCTATGAATTCAATCGTTTTTGGGTTTGATTTGTTTACGCTGTTCGGCTTGCAGTTCTTGAATACTTTTGTCGGGCGTAGGCAATTCTTCGGGCATCGTGCCGCCTAAACTCTCTATCGTATCTCTTACGGCTTTGCCCACTTGATAATGGGCGGCGTTGGCTTTTGCTGGTGTGTCGGTATTTTCTCGGCGCATTTTTGCTTCAGTCTGTGTAATGCGGAATAAATTTGCCGCAAGTTCTTCGCTGCCCCTTAGCCGAGCGCGTAGCGCGAACGCCACGGAACGTAGTGGAGTATATAATCGAGGATTTCTTCGCTGTTCGACAAGCCTTTATGTTCGGCTATATCCTGTGCCGTCATTCCGCCGTAAAGCCCGCGATAGCCTGCGTCCTGAAATGTCGCATATTCGCATTGCGTTTGTATGCCGGCGCGATGCGCGGCTTCGGCAAGAAGCATATTTTTCTGTTTGACGTCGCTACGGACGAACAGTCGCTTTTCGTCTTCGGAAAGCCGGTTGTAAAGTTCGGCAAGCTCTTGTTCTCTCGTTTTAACGGCGAAGTACGTTTGTCCCAAAGCAATAACTTCTTTGCGAGGATCGCCGTTCATTACGATAAGATAGCAAGCGTAACGGGACAGTTTATAATCCACTTGATTGCGTTTTGCGCCGCTACCGATTCCGACCATTTTCCTGACCTCAGGAAAATGGTAAGCAACGTCCTGCTGGCTTACTTTGCAAGAGATTTGGGCGGACTTAATTACCTTGTGGAAGTTTTCCCATTTGGCATATTGCAAAATGACCTGTAACTCACGGGCGTACCAGAATTCGCGCCCGTCTTTGTCAATGTGTCGGATGTCGTCGAATAATTTTTTCTGCTGTATGCTTAATTCGTTCATAAAGTTATTATAGCATATTCATTGTCAAAAGGCAAGAGCGATGAGTGAATAGGCGAACGAATTTATAATCTGTTTTAAGATTAAGAAGTGAATCAGAATAACATAACCGATTTGGAAGAATTCTTATCGGTTATGGAAAGAAAAAGCAATGCTCAAATGTAAATAAAAAGAACGGTTCACGCCGTTCTTTTTTGCGTTATATGGACAGAAATTTTTTGAACCGATTATTGA
>DBEXQE010000313.1:0-3576 GCA_048167245.1 Christensenellales bacterium
TAAAATTACTTGACTTTACAATTAAATTTCGGATAAGGGCTTATAAGAAGCGGACAAAAGGACTTAAAACGATTGACAAGCCGTCTTAGTTGTATTATAATGATTTAGCGTGCATTTTTGTGCGCATGTTCTTTTGTTTAGCGCAAAAGAGCGACCTGCCCGAAAAATTTCGTTGTCATGCAGCGGGATCGCGGCGGGGCAAGACTACTAAAAAGGAGGTAGAGTAATAATGCCTACGATTAACCAGCTTATCAGAAAGGGCAGGGAAAAGGTCGAATTCAAGTCGTTAAGTCCTATTCTCGACAACAACCCGCAAAAGCGCGGCGTATGTCTGTCGGTTACGACGACCACTCCCAAAAAGCCTAACTCGGCGCTTCGTAAGATCGCAAGGGTTCGTCTTGTAAACAAGATGGAAGGCACGGTTTATATCCCGGGGATCGGGCACAATTTGCAGGAACACAGCGTCGTGCTTATTCGTGGTGGCAGAGTGAAGGATTTGCCCGGTGTGAGATATCACATAATTCGCGGCGCTCTGGATACTGCCGGCGTTGCAAAGCGCAATCAGGCTCGCTCGAAGTACGGGGCAAAAAAACCCAAATAGGTTTTCGCGGCTTATAAGCTACGCAATACGGCGTTAAGCTACGTGTTTTCTCGGGTCATTTACGCTTAGTAAACTCCCCGTCGAAAACACTTGCTTGCCTTGTCTTGCTTGCTTCTAAACCCCGAAAAAAGCAGGGAAAATTCGACGCAAAGTACTTACGACAGACAACAAAATTTTATAAAGGAGGTTCAACACAATGCCGAGAAGAAGCGGGGTCCCGAAACGCGACGTTTTGCCCGACCCTATGTATAACAGCAAAGTGATCGCAAAGCTGATAAATCAGGTAATGCTCGACGGCAAGAAAGGCATAGCACAGTCTATCGTCTACGACGCTTTCGACGCAGTTAAAGAAAAGACCGGAAAGGACGCAATGGAAGTTTTCAATCAGGCGCTCGAAAACATTATGCCCGTATTGGAAGTCAAGGCGCGCAGGGTAGGCGGTTCTACTTACCAGGTGCCTATCGAGATCCGTCCCGACCGTCGTCAGACGCTTGCGATCAGATGGATGGTCCAGTTCGCTCGCAAGCGCAGCGAAAAGACCATGATGGAAAAACTTGCCGGTGAAATAATGGACGCATATTCGAATGCGGGCGCGTCGGTCAAGAAAAAAGAAGAAATGCACAGAATGGCGGAAGCAAACAGAGCGTTTGCTCACTACCGTTGGTGATCGCACGTAAGCGGAGGAACATTAAACACATATGGCAAGACAATATCCTTTGGAAAACGTCCGCAATATAGGTATTATGGCGCATATCGACGCCGGAAAAACGACTACGAGCGAACGTATTCTTTATTACACGGGTAAGACCCACAAAATAGGCGAAGTTCACGAAGGCGCCGCAACCATGGACTGGATGGAGCAGGAGCAGGAGCGCGGAATAACGATCACGAGCGCGGCTACGACCACCCAATGGAGAACGGCTCCCGATCAGCCTTTTATCAGGATCAACCTTATCGACACCCCGGGACACGTGGACTTTACCGTCGAAGTCGAGCGCTCGCTCAAAGTTCTCGACGGAACGATCGCAACGTTCTGCGCGAAGGGCGGCGTCGAACCGCAATCCGAGACCGTTTGGCGTCAGGCTACGCGTTACGGAGTTCCGAGAATAGCGTACGTCAACAAGATGGACATAAACGGCGCGAACTTCTTCAACGTTATCGACATGATGAAGACGAGGCTCGGCGCAAACCCCGTAGCCATTCAGTTGCCTATCGGTAAGGAAGACACGTTCAAGGGCATAATCGACCTTGTAACGATGCGCGCTACGATCTACAAGAACGATCTCGGAACGGATATGGAAGAAACGGATATTCCCGCGGACATGAAAGATCTCGCGGACGAATACCGTCAGAAACTTATCGAAGCCGTTGCCGAAACGGACGACGATCTTATGGAAAAGTTCTTTGCGGGCGAAGAATTCACCGTGGACGAAATTCGCACGGGTATCCGTAAAGCTACTATAGGTATGCAGATGAACCCGGTTCTGTGCGGATCTTCGTACAAGAACAAGGGCGTTCAGAAACTTTTGGACGCGGTAGTTTACTACATGCCGAGTCCGCTCGACATTCCGGCTATCAAAGGCAAGAACGAGCGCGGCGAAGAAGTGGAGCGCAAGGCGTCTGACGACGAACCGTTCGCGGGACTCGCGTTCAAGATCATGGCCGATCCGTTCGTAGGAAAACTCGCTTTCTTCCGTTGTTACAGCGGAAAGCTCGCGGCGGGTTCGTACGTTCTGAACAGCACGAAAGACAAGAAAGAGCGCGTAGGCCGTATACTTCTGATGCACGCGAACACGCGTACCGAGATCGACGAGATCCGCGCCGGAGATATCTGCGCGATAGTCGGTCTTAAAGATACCACGACGGGCGATACGCTCTGCGACCCCGACCACGTAGTAACGCTCGAAAGCATGGAATTCCCCGATCCCGTCATAAGGGTCGCTATCGAACCCAAGACGAAAGCGGGTCAGGAAAAGATGACCATGGCGCTTATCAAGCTCGCGGAAGAAGACCCTACGTTCAAGACGTACACCGATCAGGAAACGGGTCAGACGATAATCGCTGGTATGGGCGAGCTTCACTTGGAAATAATCGTAGACAGACTTCTTCGGGAATTCAAAGTCGAAGCGAATATCGGCAAGCCGCAGGTCGCATACCGCGAAGCTATCCGCAAAAAGGTCGAAGCCGAAGGCAAATATATCCGTCAGTCCGGCGGTAAAGGTCAGTACGGACACTGTAAGATCATTATGGAACCGCTCGAACCCGGCAAGGGCTACGAATTCGAAGACAAGACGGTCGGCGGCTCTATTCCGAAAGAATATATTCCGGCTATCGACAACGGTATAAAGGAAGCCAAGATGAGCGGTATACTCGCGGGCTACGAATGCGTGGACTTCAAAGTAACCGTTTACGACGGAAGTTTCCACGACGTCGACTCGTCCGAAATGGCGTTCAAAGACGGCATGAAGAAAGCCGATCCGATGCTCATGGAACCTATCATGAAAATCGAGATCAATCTGCCCGACGAATACTTGGGCGACGTAATGGGCAACGTAAGCGCAAGGCGCGGCAACTTGCTCGGCGTAGAGATGATAAACGGCTCGCAGGAAATAAGAGCGGAAATACCGCTTTCGGAAATGTTCGGTTACGCGACGGATCTGCGCTCGCGCACGCAGGGCAGAGGTCAGTACACCATGACTTTCGACCACTACGCCGAAGTTCCCCGTAATATTGCGGAGAAGATAATCGGCGACAGAGCTAAAAAAGACTAAGCGTCAACGCATAACGGCACATATACGGACTACGTTCGCCGCCGCGGCTCAATCGAGTACGAGAAAGTACACTTATTCGCCGCGTCGTCGACTGTTGTCCGTCTCTGCACCGTTCTTCGTTGCCTTGCGAAAGTATAACGGTTCTTGAAAAACTTAAAAAAATTATAAAACCACCTAAAAAGATTTGTAAAAATTCTTAAAATC
>DBEXQE010000314.1:0-12385 GCA_048167245.1 Christensenellales bacterium
TACAATGAATAAAATAGTCGTGGGGCTTACGGGCGGGATATGCGGCGGAAAGAGCAAAGCCGCGGATATGTTTTCGTCGCTCGGTTTTGCCGTCGTCGACGCAGATGTTATCAGTAAAAAAGTTACTGCGCGCGGCACGGACGGAGAGCGTTTGCTCGCGGAAAATTTTCCCGAAGCGTCGGAAGGCGGCGTTATCGACCGCCGTAAGCTCAGAGAGATCGTATTCGGCGACGGGGCAAGCCTCGAAAAGCTGAACGCCCTGACGCACCCGCTCATAGCTTCCGAAATGAGATCCGAGATCGAAGCGTGCGAAGATCCTCTCGTTCTCGCCGTAGTTCCGCTGTTATTCGAAGCAGGGTTCGATAAGCTGTGCGACTATACCGTTACGGTGAGTTGCGACGAAAATATCCGTATAGAGCGGCTCATAAAAAGGGATAATATAGGGGAAGCGCTCGCGTGTCGGATCGCGGCAAGTCAGATGCCCGACGCCGAAAAGGTGCGTAGAGCCGACGCGGTGATATACAACGACCGCGACGAAGAATATTTGCTTTCTCAGGTAAAGCGGATATTTTCCGAGCTGTCGGCAAAGGCAGGCAAAAATAAGAACGAAAAGCGATAGGGTAATTTCTTTTTTACTGTGCGCGTTAACGGTGCTTACGGTCGGCGCGTATTTCCTGTTGCGCATAACGTATCCCGTAAAGTATACGGTCGAAATAGTCGCAGCGTGCGACGAATTCGGAGTGGACGAAAAGCTCGTACGCGCCGTTATACGGACGGAGAGCAAGTACAGGAAAAATGCCGAGAGCAGGGTCGGCGCAAAAGGGCTAATGCAACTCATGCCGTCCACGGCGCGATTTGCGGCGGGACTTTGCGGGACGGAATTCGACGAGAGCGAGATAAAGGAGCCGCGCGTAAATATCCGTCTGGGAGTTTGTTATCTTAATTATCTGCTCGGTAAGTTCGACGAGAAAAACGCCGTCGCCGCCTACAACGCGGGCGAAGGCAACGTTAAAAAGTGGATCGAAGAAGGGCGCGCGGAATATCCGTTCAAGGAAACGCGCGATTACGTGAAAAGAGTTTACTCCGCGAAAAAAATTTACGAGTATTACGGATAAATCATATATTCTTGATGACGCGGTTGCACTCCGCGATAACGTCGTCTTTCAGCGATTGCGGCGACAGAACTTTTACGCTCGATCCGAACGACAGGATCTTCGCAAGGAGTTCGTTTCCGCCCGCAACGGTCGCCGACGCGCGGTAATCGAGCCCGTATTCGAAAACGGCGTCGGTGCCGAGCCATTCTTCTATTTGCGGGAGCACGGTGCAGGAAAATTCTATCAGTAAGTTTACGGTTTCGTTTGCGTCGAACCGTTCGTTCAGTTTCTCTATAACGTTCGAGTCGCTTCTGCGCTCGAATTTTTCGCTCGTAGTGAAAATGTGATTTATTCTCGACAGCTTGAAGAGTCGGAAGTCCCGGCGCGAATGGCAATACGCGTATACATACCAAACGTATTCTTTAAGTACGAGATAATACGGGTCTATAAGCCTGCTCGAAAACGCTTCGTGTCTGTCGGTGTATTTTATCTGAACCGTCTTGCCGTCGCGGATAGCGTTTTTCAGAACGTCGAGTTTGTTGCGGTACAGTTTGTGCGAACTCCAAGGTCCGTCGTCTATCACGAGATATTCGGTGGGCGAGATATGTATGTTGTCTTTCTTCTCGTCGAGCGCGTTCAGCTTTTCGGTTATTATGCCGTTGATCTTATCGTCGTAGTCCTTCGCCGTTTTGTCGAGCGCTTCGCACATGCGCTTTATTTCGGCTTCCGACAGAAAACCGCGCTCCAACTTGTAGTCGTCGGGCAACGTGTAGCCGCCGCCGACGCCGGGGACGGAAAGTATCGGGACTCCGCTTTCGATAAGCACGTCGATATAGCGGCTTATGGTGCGGGTGCTTACTTCGTACTTCTCGGCAAGCATTTCGCGGGTGAGCCGTTTGTTCGTCAAAAGATTAAGAAGGATAGAAAAAATAACCGAGTTCATACATAAAGTATATAACGAAATTCGAGTAAAATCAACAATTCCGCCGCCTATGCGGTTTTTTTCATCCGTTTTTTTCCAAAACGGGCTGAAATGGTTTGTAATTTTGTTCGTATTGTGGTAAAATAATTTAGATATTACTACGCATATTATCGGAGGACTTAAATTCCAAATGAAAATTTTCAAGCGCGTTTACTATCCGATCATGGCGATCTTGTTTGCTTTGTTGCTGATCTTCGGGTTTGTCGACGCTTACCGCGGTAGCGCGAAAAACGTTTTCGACGACGAGTTTATGCCTAACGTAAACAAGCATCTCGAATACATGACGAGCGACAGCCGCAACGTTTATCAGCACATTAACGGCGGTCATCTCGAAGAAGTCAGAGAATATCTCGTCGATTATCTTTCGGGGAGCGAAGGCTTTACTTTGCCCGTAGACGAAGGCGAACCGGACGATGACGGGAACGACACGGCGCAGGTAGCGTTGCTTGGCGGAACTCCTACGGCTACGACGGTCGTTCAGAACGCCGTTCTGCGTCAGGATACGCTCGAACTCATCACCGTTTTCGACGACAACGAGATAATAGTCGAAAAGGAAGTAAACAACATAATTACGTATATCCCCGGAAAGGCGTCCAAAGCGTCTTACGCCGAGAACGGTACGCTGAAAGGCGACGTTATTATGTTTATGGCGCATTACGATTCGGTCAAGTACGGAGCAATGGACAACGCATCGTCGGTAGCAACGATGATCGAAAACGTTCGTTATCTATTGAGCGCCGACAACGCGAAAGAATTCGAAAACGATCTGCTTTTCGTTTTTACCGATTCGGAAGAAGAAGGCATGTACGGCGCGTACGCGTTCGCAAATCAGTTCAAGGGTTTCGACGACGTTTACTCGCGCGTTAAGCTCGGCACGAACTTCGACTCGCTCGGCAACGGCGGCTCGCTCGTTATGTTCCAGAGCAACGAGAACAATCGAAAACTGATCGCGTCCTATGCGGGCGTAAACGGCGGCACGTTCGTAAGTTCGGTCGCGGATTTCGTGTACAACACGATGTCGAACTTCACGGACTTCGAGATCTACGGCGATATCCCGTCGCTGAATTTCGCGAACGTCGGCGGAACGAAAGTTTACCATTCCGCGGCGGACAGTCTTGAAAACGTAAATCCGCGCACGCTCAAAGAGCAGGCGTACATGATGTACAAGCTCTATAACGAATACGGCGACTCCGATCTCGATGCGCTTAACGCGGACGGGAGCGCGGTGTTCTTCTCGTATCTCGATATCATGACCGTGGCATATCCGTCGTACGTTTCATATATTATAGGCGGGGTAACGATTTTGTTGCTCGCCGCGATCGTAACAGTCAACCAAAAGAAAAAGGCGTTCAAGTGGGGCAAGACTTTGGCGGGCGCGCTCGCTCAGCTTTTCGCGCTTATAGGCACGGTCGTTGCGCTGTTCGCGTCGTACTTTATAATAACGCTGTTATTGTCGCTGTTCGGCGTCGTTCAGGTAAGAGCGATCACGGCTCTGCGCTATATGAACATAGGCATTTTGCTCGGAGCCATGGTGTTGGCGGGCGCTTTCGCCGTAATGTTCTATATATTGCTCAAAAAGGCGATGAACGTAAAGGCGTCGGATATCGTCCGCGGCAACGCGCTGATTTGGACGCTTCTGAGCGTTATACTGAGCTTTGCGATGCCCGCGCTTTCGTATCTGTTCGCGTTCACCGCGCTGTTGCAACTCGTCGTTATGCTCGTTTATACGATCTGCAAGGATAAGTACAAGGCGCGCTTCAATCAAGACATGGAAAGACTTTTCCTGTACGCTTGGCCGATGATACTCTCTCTGCCGCTCATGTTGCCGGTCGTAACGCTCGCGTCGACGATACTCTCGTCTATGCTCGTTCCCGTGATCATGGTGCTCGTGCTTTTGATGACGGGCGCGATACTGCCGTACGCGAACTACCTTAAACCCGCGCTCGACAAGGTCGCCAAAAAACTGCCCGCAAGGACGGTCCGCGTTCAACGCACCGTAACCGAGCAGGTGGAAGACGAAGCCAAGAAAGGCAAATTCACGACCGTTACGAGCAAGAAGATATTCAAGGAGAAGATAGAGAGAAATTACAAGAACCGTTTCGGCATAGCCGTTGCGAGCGTTCTGGCGGGACTTGTGATAATATTCAGCGCGTCGTTCGTAGGCTCGTTCAACGCTTACGTTACGGGGTCGCAGAACGTGCGCAATATCATTTACGACGGCTCGATAGTTTACCTGTGGGACAAAACGGATTCGGGCACTTCGACTTCGCTCGTAGTAAAGGACAAAACGGCGTACAAGTACTTTGCGCCTTACGTAAAGGGTTACAAGTGGAACTCTGACGAAGAAGCGTTTACGAAGACTTATAACGGCTCGATAGGTCTGACGTCTTATCCGAGCGTTACGAAGTCGGAAAATACGTACACGTTCACGCCGTACGAAGTAGTTACGGGCAAAATGACGATAACGCTTACGGGAACGGCGAACGTAACCGAGTTCACGTTCATACGCGGCGACGAAGAAGTTACCTATACGAACGACGGCAAGGACGAAAGAGTGTTCAAGATACCGTACGGCTACGGTCAGTTCCAGATGAGAGTTACCGCCGCGTCCGGCTCCGCGCCCACGCTCGGGATAACTTACGTGGAAGAAGTGCTTTCGAACAATCTCGTCGAGCAGATAGACGAAATCGAAGAATTGCGCGCGAATTTCGCGGACGACGAAAGCGTTGCGCCCTATATCACGACGGGACTTGTTTTCAGATACACCGAGTCGCTTTAATAAATTACTTTCGGGCAAAAGACAAAATAACAAAGTTAAAACTTTTCGGAGAAATCGAGAATGGCTATAATCAAGAAACCTAAAAATGCGTTGAAATTTTCCAAACCCGCTTCGTGGTGGGGTTCTACGTGGAGAGACGCTTTGCCTGCGGGCAACGGCGAGATAGGCGCGGCTGTATACGGCGGCGCGGGACACGATATCATAATGCTCAACCACGTGGATCTGTGGTGGCAAGGGCACGTAGGCGTCTTGCAGGACGTTTCGGACAAATTGAAAGACGTCCGCAAGAAAATGGACGAAGGTTCCGTGCGCGACGCGGAGAACATTCTTTCGAACGGTCTTATTTCGAAAGGATACCGTCCGCAACTCGCGTATCCGTTGCCGCTGTGCGATTTTCACGTGCAGATGCCGCTCGATAAAACGGTAAAGGAATACAGCCGTATCCTTAATATGGAGAACGGCGAGATCACCGTAAGTTTCAAGGACGGCGCGACGCGTTTCGAGCGCAGTATGTTCGTTTCTCAGACGCAGAACGTGATCGCTTACGAAATAACGCATACGGGCGGTAAGGCGATAGACGTAACGTTCTCGCTTAGTCTGCACGATAAGTTCAACTCGCGCACGCCCACGGCGGTATCGAAACTTCCCGACGGGATAAACGAAAAGTACGAAAACTACTTCATGTATTTTTCGGCGCGCTCCGACAACGGTTCGGACTTCGGCGCGGTCGGCTTTATAAACCACTACGGCGGAACGCAGACGGTAAACGCCGATTCGATAACGATAAAAGGCGCGGATAAGGTTCTCGTTTTGTTGAAACCGTTCGTCGAAAGTCAGCGCGAAAAAGAGTGGAAAGCGCTCAAAACGCAACTCGGCTCGATAAAGCTCACGTATGAAAAACTGCTTAAAGAGCATACGCCGGTTCACAGCAAGCTGTTCAACAGCGCGGAGTTGGATCTCGGCGCGGAAAACCGCGAAATGTTCGCAAACGACTTGCTTGCCGAAACGTTCGAAACGGGCGAAATGAGTCCCGCGCTTTTGGAAAAACTTTGGGCGTACGGCAGATATCTCATGGTCTGCGGAAGCCGCAAAGCGTCGCGTCCTTTGCCGCCTTACGGGCTTTGGTGCGGCGACTACAAAGCCGTCGACAGTCAGGTTACGGCGGCGGGCAGTTTGCAGACGATTTACGGTCATGCCTTGGCGGGCAATATGACCGACTACCTTGAAAGCGTATTTACTTATTACGAAAGCGTGATAGACGACCTTAGGAAAAACGCGTCGCGTTTGTACGCCGCAAGGGGAATATTCATTCCGTCGATTATGGCGCACGGTACGGGCGTTCTGGGAAGCGTGGATCCCGACGTGATACATTTCACGGGCGTAGCGGGGTGGATAGCTCAGCTGTTCTACGACTACTATCTGTATACCGACGACAAGGCGTTCCTGAAAAACCGCGCGTTGCCGTTCATGAAAGAAGTAGCTCTGTTCTATGAGAACTTCTTCAAGGTGCAAGCCGACAGCCTGTATGAAACCTGCCCGTCCTATTCGCCGCACACGACGCCGGGAAACTATCTCGGCACGAACGAGCCGCTGAATATCGCGAAAAACGCGTCGATAGACTTCTCGATCGCAAGAGAACTGTTGACTAACCTTATCAAGGGAAGCGAGATTGCGGGGATCAACAAGTCGGACGTCGTCAAGTGGAAAGATATGCTTACCCGCATACCCGCTTATCAGTTCAATCCCGACAACACGGTCAAAGAGTACTACGATCCGCGTTTCACGGATAATCCCGCGTCGACATCGACCGCTATGTTCTATCCCGTATATCCGGGAACGGAAATAAATTCGAATCAGCCCGACGTCAAAAAGGCGTTCGAGAACACCGCGAAGAAAAAGCTCGCAAACGCTTTGCCCAATCAGTCGGCAATGACGCTCAGCCGCTACGCCAACGTTATGGCGCGTTTGGGCGACGGCAGTACGGCGATGGAAATATTGACCGCGCTCGTCCGCGGAATGGCTATGGATAACCTTATTTTCACGGCAAGCGATTGGCGCGGAATGGGTATAGGCAAAAACGATATCTGGGCGTCTTATACGATAGAGCCGAACATGGGCATAACTTCCGCCGTTCAGGAAATGATCTTGCAGTCCAACGAAAACACCGTAATGCTTCTGCCCGCCGTCAACGACGTTATGGCAAAGGGCGAAATAAACGGACTTCTCACGCGTACGGGCGCGGAAATAGTCAGCCTTGCGTGGGATATGCGCCGCGGAACGGTTCTCGCTAAGATCAAATCGCGAAAAGCCGGCAAGATAAATATAAAAATGCCCGTCGGCGCGAAAAAGCTCGTAAGCAAGCTCGATTATGCAAGCGTGGACTACGAGAGCGGCATGATCTCGGGGCTCAATATGCCCGCGGGAAAGGTCATTGCGCTCGATATAAGAATGTAAATTTGAAAGTACATTCATCTCGGGATACGGGCTACGTTTGGCTTGCCGCCTTAGTCGTTTATGTCAAAATAAACTCCTGCGGCGGAAAACCGACTGTTGCCCGTCTGCCGAGCGACTGTACTTTCAAAATGTTTTATGACAGGGAATAACTCTATGAGAATAGAACTTTGCGCGTTTGCCGACGAAGCGGCGGACAGTCTTGCGGATCAGATCGACGCGCTTAAACGTAACAATATAAAGAAAATCGAATTAAGGAGCGTGGACGGCGTAAACGTCCGCGATATTTCCGAAGATCGGGCGCGCTCGATCGCGGAGCGGTTGTCGGCGGCGGGAATTTCCGTTTGGTCGCTCGGCTCTCCGCTCGGCAAGTCCGATATTTCCGCCGATTTTGCGGAAGAAGAAAAACTGCTACGCAGGCTTATAAAGCTGTGCGAGATTTTCGGTTGCGGCAAGATTCGCATGTTCAGCTTTTTTACCGATAAGCCGCGGCAGGTAGAGAAAGAAGTTATCTCAAGGCTTAAAAAACTTTCCGAGATCGCGAACGAAAGCGGGATACTCCTGTGCCACGAAAACGAAAAGGATATTTACGGCGATACGGTCGAAAGGGTGGAAACGCTTTTGAAAAACGTTCCGCACCTTGCGTACGTTTACGACCCCGCGAATTACGTTCAGGTGGGCGAAACGCGGCAGAATATGCGCCGCATTGCCGAAAGAGCCGAATATTACCATATAAAAGACGCGCTTAAAACGGGCGAACTCGTTCCCGCGGGCGAAGGCGACGGCGATATAGACGCGCTTATTAAGAGTCTGCGCCATGATACAACGTTCACGCTCGAACCGCATCTCGCCGTGTTCTCGGGCTATGCCGCCGTGGACGCGCACGAGATGAAAAACAAGTATACGTTCGCATCGAACAAGGAGTCTTTCGATTTCGCCGTATCGGCTTTGAAAAAATTGCTTGTCGCCAACGGTTTTACCGAAACCGACGGCGCGTTTGAAAAATAATTTCCTTGTATATAAAAAAGCCCCTGCGAAAAAATCTTCGTAGGGGTTTTTATTTATATTGCGAGCAGTACTATCCGAGCATGCTTTTCATGTCGTACAGGGCGGGGGACTTGCCGATAAGGAATTCCGCGGCTTTGAGCGCGCCGTCCGCGAATATGTTGCGGGAGAGCGCCGAGTGTTTTATAGTAACTACTTCGTCATTCATGCAGAACATGACTTCGTGTTCGCCGACGATCGTGCCGCCGCGTATCGCGTGGATCCCCAGATCGTTTTTCTTGCGCTTGCAGTCGGCGCCTTCGCGTCCGTAAACAAATTCGGCTTTTTCGCCCGACGCCTTATTTATCGCTTCGGCGATCATTTTCGCCGTACCCGACGGAGCGTCTACTTTGCGGTTGTGGTGAGCTTCGATTATCTCGACGTCGGCGTCGTCCCACAGAAGTTTCGTCGCTTGCTCGGCAAGGGAAATGAGCACGTTCATTCCGACGCTCATGTTTCCCGACTTGAACACGGGGACTTTTTTCGAAAGCGCGTTTATTTTTTCAAGCGCGTTTGCGTCGTATCCCGTCGTGCAAAGCACCGCGGGACATTTGCGGCTCTCCGCGAGCGCTATCACGGCGTCGAGCGTTTCCGGGCGCGAGAAGTCTATAATCGCGTCGAACGGAACGTTTACCTGCTTTATATCGCTAAAAGTCGGAATATCTTTCGCGGGAGTGATATCGTAGCCGCCCGTAACGGTCGCTCCGCACTCATTTGCGCGCTCCGTTACGGCGCGACCCATTTTGCCGCTTATTCCGAATAAGAAAATATTCATGTTTATGAACCGATTTATGAACCGGTAACTCCTTATTTCAAAGTATTTTAGAAAGTCGCGCGTATCCGGCGAAATGCACTTTCTATATGAGATTGAGTTTTTTCATTTCTACCGCCATCTTCGCGGCAGTCGCTTCTTCCATTTCCGTCAGCGGCATGCGCGGCTTGCCTACGTCGAAGCCCATAAGATCCAAAGCCTTTTTGCATGGGATTGGGTTCACTTCGCTGAACAGCGATTTTACGAACGGCGCGATCTCGAACTGGATCCCGCTCGCTTTTTCGTAGTCGTTTTCAAGGCAATACTCCGCCATGTCGTGCACTTTTTCGGGGATAACGTTAGCCGCGACGGATATCACGCCTTTCGCGCCTATCGACATTGCGGGAACGGTCAGCGAATCGTCGCCGCTGTAAAAATCGAGTTTGCCTTTCGTAAGGCGCGCGACTTCGAGCATCTGATCTATATCTCCGCTCGCTTCCTTGACAGCCGCCACGTTCTTTATGTCCGCAAGACGCGCGATCGTTTCGGGCTTCATGTTGAATCCCGTGCGCGTGGGAACGTTGTACGCGACTATCGGAATATTCACCGCGTCCGACACCGCGCCGTAGTGGGCGAGTACGCCGTTTTGCGTGCATTTGTTGTAGTACGGAGTTACGATCAAAAGTCCGTCCGCGCCGAGAGCTTCAACTCTTTTCGACCACTCTATGACTTCCGCCGTGTTGTTTCCGCCCGAACCTATGAACACGGGAACTTTCTTGTTTACTCTTTTAAGCGCGAACTCAATAACGCTCTCTTTCTCGGCGCGCGTCATGGTACTCGGCTCTCCGGTCGTTCCGAGAACGAACAGAGCGTCGGTCTTTCCGTTTATAACGTGGTCGATGAGCTTGCCGAGCGAATCGAAATTTACGCCGCTTTCCGTGAACGGCGTTATAAGCGCTACGCCGCTGCCTGTGAATATTGGCATGATATAGATCTCCTTATATTTTTTTATCCGTTATATTTGAGTCCGAATA
This sequence comes from Christensenellales bacterium, assembly GCA_048167245.1. GTDB lineage: Bacteria > Bacillota > Clostridia > Christensenellales > Pumilibacteraceae > RACS-047. The sequence goes on from DBEXQE010000314.1 coordinate 10,136, forward strand.
AAGTTTTTTTGAATTTTTTCATTTCTTCGCTTTTGTCGTCGAGAAAATTTTCTTTTTCCAAAAGCGCAAACGCTTCTTTTGTCTTGCCGCGGGATAGCAGATCCCTATATTGAGTCGTCGTATCAGCAACGTATTTTTCCCGTGCCAGTTGCTCGGCGCGCCGCATGTTTTCCGCTTCTTCGGCAAGTTTTCGGTTATGACGCGCTACGCCGTCGGGCGTCATAAGCCTTACGGGTGCATTTTTCATACGGTCGAAAATTCCTACGTTTATAAGGGTAGAGTTCCAACCGTTCCGTTTAAGGGTATTGTTGACCGCTTCGAAACGGTTTTTGTATGTTTGCTCGAACCGTTTTGCAAGGTTTACCATATATTCGCAGAATTCGTCGTCATTGCCGTGTAACTCGGGGTCGGACGGAATTTTTGCGGAACCCCACTTTTCTTTACCGCTTTCGAGAGTTTCGCAAACAGACGACAGATCGCTTATATGTCGGTTTGTTCCGTTTGCGAGATCGTAAAGCAAATTAAGTTGGAATTCATTGGGCGAAACGGCTTCGACGTTATTTGCATACAGCGGATAGCTATAGTCAACATATTTTTTGAAGGTATCTAAAATTTTCGAAAAGTTCATAGCGATGAGCTTGTAAAAATACAATCCGCCTGAAAAGTTCGTACCGAGCAGTTTGTTTACGTATTCGTTGACGTTATTTTGTATTTGTTCGCAGTATGTTTTTGCGACTTCGCGGTTGGATACGGAAAGCCGCCCGATACTTTCCGCAAGCGGAAACAGATAGGCGCTTTGAGCATTGAATGATCTCTGTTCCGTATCGTATATGTGATAAAGATTATATGCCGTTGCGGCTTCGTCCGTTCGATAGTCGGCGGGGAATTTTTCTTGCATTTTCTGCAAATTCTTCCATGCGGCGCCGGTATTGTTTTGTTTTAACTGCACTTTTATATTATCGAGCAACGTTTGCGCGTCTTCGTCGTTTTGGTGGATATGCACTTCGCTGTTCGAAATATTGTTTACGTTAGTCGTGTTCGAAACGTTAGTCGTATTGTACGTGATATTGTAATTCGTTACGGCTTTTTCGGTGATAAACGGCGTATTGCAGAATTTACAAAGGGCGGCTTCTTGCGACGGGTCGACTTCGAGCGTCGCGCCGCATTGCGGACACAGTGCGGGAACAAACGGCATTTTAATGATCTCCGAACGGTTTGATTTTTACTTGTTCATTTTTATGAGCGTCTGAGCGATCTGAACGGCGTTCGTTGCCGCGCCCTTGCGGATATTGTCGGCGACTACCCACATATTCAGTCCGTTTTCGACGGAATCGTCGAGACGCAGTCTGCCTACGAAAACTTCGTCCTTGTCTTCACATTCGAGAGCGGTGGGGTATACGCCGTTTTCGGGATCGTCCATAAGCACGATGCCTTCCGCGTTTTTAAGCGTTTCGCGTACTCCGTCGAGCGTTATCGGCTTTTTGAATTCCACGTTTATGCTTTCGCTGTGTCCGTGATAAACGGGGACGCGCACGGTCGTTGCCGTGATTTTAAGTGTGTCGTCGCCGAGGATCTTACGCGTTTCGTTGATCATTTTTTCTTCTTCTTTCGTGTAGCCGTTCGGCAGGAACACGTCGATATGCGGCAGACAGTTTCCGAAGATGGGCTTGGGAAATTTTTTCGGAGAAACGCCGTTTATTCCGTTTTTAAGGTCGTCGTAGCCGGCGACTCCCGCGCCCGAAACGGCTTGATACGTAGAGTAAACTATGCGCTTTATGCCGTACTTTCTGTGGAGCGGAGCAAGAGCGACGACCGCCTGAATGGTCGAGCAGTTCGGATTTGCTATAATGTTTTTGTGCCACGAAAGATCCTGCGGATTTACTTCGGGAACGACGAGCGGGACCGACGGATCCATGCGCCACTGGCTCGAATTGTCGATAACAACCGTGCCTTGTTTTGCGAACACGGGTGCGAAAGTCTTGCTCGTTCCGCCGCCCGCGCTGAAAATGGCGAAATCTATTTTGTATTTCGCTATGTTTGCTTCCGTGAGCTCGATAACGGTATATTCTTTGCCGTTGAACTCTATGGATTTTCCCGCGCTTTTAGCCGACGCGAAAGCGTAGAAATTGTCGATGGGAAGCTGTCTTTCTTCGAGTACTTGCAGCATTTTTCTGCCCACCATACCCGTTGCGCCCACGACGGCGACGTTGTACTTTTTCATTGTTTTATGTATCTCCTTGAAAATTGATT
>DBEXQE010000315.1:0-3372 GCA_048167245.1 Christensenellales bacterium
CAGCGTCGGCGCCGTTTTCAAGCGCGACCTGCGCGCGGAGCGATTTGTCAATTATCGCAGGCTCGCAACGTTGCACGAAATTTCCGCTCATTATGCAAACGACGGCGTCGCAACCCGAGTTTTTCCGCGCTTGTTCGAGCAGATATTTATGTCCGTTATGAAACGGGTTGAATTCGCATATCACGGTGCAGATTTTCATAATAATATTTCCTTAAAATTCGAAAATGCGGGTTATTCGTTTTACTTTTTGCGATTATTTTTGTATACTTATTAGGTATTGTAAAATCATTATATCACATTGTGCGGTGTAATGACAACTTAAATTTTAAGAGGAGATAAGTTTGTAATGAGTACTTTGTTGGAAGAGATCAAGAAAAAAGCGATCAAACAGCAGAAAACTATCGTTTTGCCCGAAGGCAACGATTTGAGAGTCGTTAAAGCCGCCCGCATAATCACCGACGAAAAAATCGCGAAAGTCATTTTGCTCGGCGACGAAAAAGAGATAAAAAAACTTTGTCCCGAGTTTAATTCGGACGGAATAGTTATCCGCAACCCCAAGACGGAAGACGTTTCCGAGTACGCAAAAGTTTTGTACGAGTTGAGAAAAAACAAGGGCATGGAACTCGCGAAAGCCGAACAGCTTTGCCGCGACGAAATGTATTTCGGCGTTATGCTCGTTAAGTGCGGAGAAGCCGACGGAATGGTCGGCGGCGCTATTCACTCGACGGGCGATATGTTGCGCCCCGGTCTGCAAATTATCAAAACGGCGCCCGGGATCAGCACGGTAAGCAGTTGCTTCGTAATGGTTTTGCCCGACGGTTGCGGATACGGAGATAACGGAGTTATGATCTTCGGGGACTGCGCGGTAAATCCTAATCCCACAGCCGCGCAACTTGCCGATATCGCCGTTGCGTCTGCGGACTCCGCAAAGCGCATTGCGGGAATAAAAGAGCCGAAAGTCGCCATGCTGTCGTTCTCGACCATGGGTTCCGCGTCGCATGAACTCGTCGATAAGGTAAAAGAAGCTACGGCGCTTGCGAAATCTCTCGCGCCCGACGTAATGATCGACGGTGAACTTCAACTCGATGCGGCTATCGTCGAAAGAGTCGGAAAGTTAAAGGCGCCGAACAGTCCCGTTGCGGGCAAGGCGAACGTTCTCATTTTCCCCGATCTGCAGGCGGGCAATATAGGATACAAACTCGTTGAGCGGCTTGCGGGCGCGGAAGCGGTAGGACCTATTTGTCAGGGATTTAACAAGCCGCTTAACGATTTGTCGCGCGGTTGCTGCGTGGAAGACGTTGTAAACGTAACGGCAATTACGGTCATGCAGGCCGCAAAATAAATAGAATAACTCGATAAAGGATATAAACGTTAATGAAAATACTTGTTATAAACGCGGGCAGTTCGTCTATAAAGTATCAGCTTATAGAAATGGATAACGAAAGCGTTCTTGCCAAGGGCGTTTGCGAAAGAATAGGGCAGAAGAGTTCGACGCTGAAACACGAAGGCAAGAAAAAGGTCGTAATAGACGATCTGAAAATGCCCACGCATATAGAAGGAATGAAATACGTGCTTGACGCGCTCGTGAATAAAGATTACGGTGTTATTTCGAGCATGTCGGATATAGCGGCGGTCGGGCATAGGGTGTTGCTCAGCGGCGAAGATTATAATTCGAGCGTAAAGATCGACGACACCGTAAAAGCGGTTATCGAAAAGAACAAGAACCTGGGACCTTTGCATATGCCCGCAAATCTTATGGGTATCAACGCTTGTCAGGAAGTCATGCCCGACGTTCCAATGGTTGCCGTGTTCGATAACACGTTCCATTCCACTATGCCGGATTACGCTTACATGTACGCGATACCATACGACGATTACAAAAAATATCAGATCCGTAAGTACGGTTTCCACGGCACGAGCCATATGTTCATAGCTTCCGAAGTCGAAAAGATCCTCGGCAAGAAAGAATATAAGTTGATAGTCTGCCATCTCGGGAACGGCGCGAGCGTAAGCGCGGTCAAAAACGGAAAGTGCGTCGATACTTCGATGGGCTTGACGCCGCTCGAAGGGCTTGTTATGGGAACGAGAAGCGGCGATATAGATCCTGCGGTTATCGAATATCTTATGGATAAGACCGGAATGGACGTTCACGAAGCGACGAATTATCTGAATAAACAATGCGGCGTTCTCGGCGTAAGCGGCGTAAGTTCCGATTTCCGCGACCTGACTGCGGCTATGGAAGCCGGCAACGACAGGGCAAGGCTTGCGATAGATATGTTTGCGTACAGAGTCAAAAAGTATATCGGTTCCTATGCGGCGGCAATGGGCGGCGTTGACTGTATAGCGTTTACGGGCGGCATCGGCGAACACGTTTCCGTCGTGCGCGAAAAAGTTCTCGACGGACTTGAATTTCTCGGCGTTACGTTTGACAAGGCGAAAAACGCCGATCCGAAAGGCGACGTTGTGGAATTGTCCACGGGCAAAACGAAAGTTTACATTATTCCGACCAACGAAGAACTCGTTATAGCAAGGGAAACTCTCCGTCTGAAATAAAGTGCGCATGGCAAAGGAAAGAGTGATTTCCGAACTGTTTTATCCGGAAGGGATAAAATGTATCGTCTGCGACGCGGAGCTTCCGAAAGAAACGCGCTATTGCGTTTGCGATTCGTGTAAGTTGCCGTTCAACGTCGATTTTTGCAAGATATGCGGGCGAGCCGAAAAGAGTTTATCGTCGTACTGCGACGAGTGTAAGCATAGCAAACGGGACTTTACTTTTGCTCGTTCGTCGTTTGAGTTTATCGGCGATATCAAAAATCTGATATACAGATTCAAGTACGGCAACGAGCGGTATTTGTCCGATTATCTCGGCGAGTTTATGACCGATACTTATTACGAATCGGAGTTTTCCGCAGACGCGATCACTTTCGTGCCGTTGCATAAAAAGCGTTTGCGCGAGCGCGGATACAATCAGTCGGAACTGTTGGCAAGGCGAGTGGGCGAGTTGACTTCTTTACCCGTATTCGGATTGCTCGATAAAACGGTCGCGACTAAAAATCTTGCGAAGTTGAACAGAGCCGAGCGCTTAAAAGCGATAGACGGCAGTTTCGCTCCGAATTATGACGAATTTACGCGATTTTTGAGTACTATGTGTGTCATAGATAGCGGTTTCAGCTTGGAAAACGCGAAGATATTGCTTATCGACGATATATTCACGACGGGCGCAACGTCAAACGAATGTGCAAAGACGCTTAAAGCCACGGGAGTCGGTGAAGTTGCCGTGCTTTGTTGCGCGTCTGTACCGAAAAACCGGAACTTATAAAATAAATAAAATTCGGTAAAAATCATTGACAATATAATAAATTTGTTTTATAA
>DBEXQE010000316.1:0-3340 GCA_048167245.1 Christensenellales bacterium
TTTGCGATAGCGCTATTTTCCGCGGCGGCGTTTTTCGGTTGCTCCGCGAAACTGTCGTTCGTGCGCAGAGAAGAAAACTATTCGGAATTTTTGTCGCACCTGACGATTTATACGGATCCCGAAAAGCCCGATACGCCGGAAGATCCGTCCGAACCGAGTATAGAATTCGACGGACCGTCGATAGACGGATTTACGCCGCTGTATTTCACGGGTTTCGACTATGCGTCGGCTTGCGGCGGCAACTATGTATTCGTAAAATCGGACGGGCATGGTCTTGCGCTCGGAAAGGACGGCGAAGTTTTCGAGCTTGACGAAGATCTTTGTGATAAAGAACTTATATCGGACAAATATATTTTTTCGCGGGACGGTAAATGCGGCGTAAAGGATATTTTCGGCAACGTTGTAGTGCCTGCGGAATATGTTGACGCGGAAATTGTCGGCGATACGGTCGCGGCGCATAAAGATAACTTAACCGATATATTCGCGGGCGGAGTTTTGCGAAGTTCCGCGGACGAGAACGTAAAACTCGTTTCCGAAAAATTTCTTTTAGGCGCGCGCGGAGTTTACGATCTCGATATGGATCCGCTGTTCTGCGGGGAGTACAGAATGATTCTGCCGCCCGTAAACGGCGTAGGCATAATAGACGGCGACGGGCTTTTCGGGTACGGGAACGTTATGGGCGAAGTTACGGTAGAGCCGATATATAAGCGAGTATCGGATTTTTCGGACGGTTACGCCGCAGTCGTTACTTCGGATGATCTGAGCGCGATAATAGATATGAGCGGGAACGAGATCCTTGTTTCGGCAGATACGGAAGCGCGGTTTATTTCGTACGACGGGAAGTATTTGCTGTACCTGTCGACGGACGGGATCCACGTTGCCGACAAGTATATGAACGACGTTACGGACGACGTATTCGCAAGCGTTGCCGAAAGCCGTGTTTACGGCGATCTTATAATTACCGACAACGGGACGAGAGTCTATTCGTTGACCGAGCGAAAGTTCGTGTCCGAAAGGTTTGCGTCGGTATCGTACCGCTTCGGGATATTCGTTGCCGAGCGCGAAAGCGGCGGTTTTGTGCTATGCGACGGCGGTTTCGAACGGATCGCGAGCGAGATCGAATACGCTTGCTACGAAAACGGCGTTTTGACGGTCGGCTACAACGGAAAATATTATTTATACACTGCGGAGCTATAATATGGATATAAAGAAACTCGACAAGTATCTGAAAAACAAAGCGGGCGTGAGCGTCCGCAAATTCGGCGAGTATACGCGCTATTTACTTAACGACAGAATGTTCGCTATGCTGTACGGATCGAAAAAATACGGAAACGTTCTATCGCTCAAACACAAGAAAGACGATGAAAAAGACAGTTCGCAATATTCCGAGTTTTCTATTCCGTCCGAAGAACTCGAACCGCTCAGGTGGAACGATTTTCTGCTGGACGGCGGAATAGACGAGAGCGTCGTCTTTAACGCGGCGGACGAGTCGTATTCTCTGATTTATTCGGATCTGTCGGAACTTGCGAAAAAAGCGCTCGACCCCGATGAGCCGAGCTATAAATACGTATTCAAAAACTACGATCTCGCAAAGGTCATGCGGTCCGCGTCGGAAGAAAAAGACGAATAATTTCAGTATGCGCGTTTTATCATTTCTATAAGTTCGTCCAACGAAACGTTCAGACTTTTGTAATAGGGGATATTTTCTTTGAGTTTTTCGAGTGCGAGTTGTTCGCGCTTATCGTCGAGCTTGGCTTTCGTATAAGAGCGGACGAAACTGCCTTTTCCCGCTTTCGTATAAATGAAATCTTTCGCTTCGAGCATCTCGTAAGCCTTCTGCACCGTCATTATGCTTATGCCGAGTTCCTTTGCAAGCGTTCTGACGGACGGCATAGGATACCCTTGGGGCAACTTTCCGACGGCGATCTGCGACGAGATCTGTTCGTACAGTTGCTCGGGGATAGGTATATCCGATTTGTTCGAAATTACGATGTCCATATCTTATAAGTTTACTCTTTCGAAATTCTTGATCGATCTTTTGTACGAAACGAAAGTGAGCGCGCAGTAGACGGCTATTCCGACGAAAAGCACGATCAGTCTGTAAGGCAGGTACTTAGCTGCAATGCCGTCGAGAACGGCTCTCAGGGGCGTGAGCTGTATGACGAGTTCAAGACATACGTATAGGATAACATAAGCGATTATGGCTGTCAAGAACGGCACGCCGATTTTGTAGCCCGTTTTGAAAAACCAAGGCAGGACTATAATATTCACGATCCCGAAGCAAAGGAATATAATTCCGAAAAACGTGAAATTCGCGTCGAGTCCCGCCAGATTGCCGTTTTTGTTGATGAGAAAAACGGAAATCGCGGCGAAAGGAACGGCGACGGCGATTTGAAGAAGTTCGACTATAACGAAAGTAGTGTGCTTTGCGAGCGCTATGTTTTTTCTCGGAACGGGCAGGGACGCGGTGAATTCGTTGTCTTTGTTCGTCTGCGCCGTCGAAAAACTGATGAACAGCGCGAGAAAACAATAGCTTACTCCGACTATGCACGGATAATTCGGGATAAGCAACAGCGCCGCCAACAGAATTATAAGATACGTGGCGGGGATTATTACGAGTTTGAGTTCCTTGTAAATTATGTTCTTCATTGCCGTTTCTCCTTATTGTAGTAGACCATTATATCTTCGAGATTCGGTCTTTCCTTTATGACTTCGTCGTTCTCGCTTAAATCGGCGGTCTTTATAAGCGCCGTAAAGTTGTAAGGCGTTTCCTTGTAGCCGATCGCGCGCTCTTTCAGCGAATCCGTGAGAGCGTCTTTTGCTCCGCTTATAAGCGCGTGAGAGTCCGTTATGTCGTCTTTCGTCGAATTCAGAACAAGTTCGCCGTTTTTAATGAATATTATAAAGTCGGCGCACTTGTCGAGATCTGACGTTACGTGCGTGGAGAACAGCACGCTCCGCTCTCCGCTTTCGACTATTTCGCGGAAAACGTCGAGCAATTCGTCGCGCGCCACGGGATCTAGCCCGCTCGTCGGTTCGTCGAATATAATGAGTTTTGCCCCGTGCGAAAGGGCGAGCGTTACGCCCAATTTTACTTTCATGCCCGCCGACAGCTCGCAGATCTTCTTTTCTTCGTTGAGCGAAAACTTGGTAAGATAGTTTCTGTAAGCCGTTTCGTCCCAATTCGGGAAAAACCTTTTGTAAACGCCGACTATTTTCCCGATCTTGCTCTTGTTGTAAAAGTCCACGGGTCCGAGCATAAAACCTATCTCGCGCTTGATATCGACTTCGTCCGTGTTCATGTCCTTGCCTAAAATCGTGATTTTTCCGCTGTCGGGGC
>DBEXQE010000317.1:0-4195 GCA_048167245.1 Christensenellales bacterium
GCAATAAAATTCTCGTTCTCAAACCGCAGGAAATAAGATTATATTTCGGACAAACAGAGCATAGAATTAAAGATGTGATGATAGGTATTTCCTTTTCGAAATTCGGTGATTCGACGGAATACGACGTAATCTTACATCCCGCGATCGTTTGAAGAAAAACTTTATATATCGGAGGCTTTATTAAAAATGCGGTTACTCGAAATAGTCAAAAAACTTCTCAAAAAAATATTGCCGGATAAAACGGAAAACGTTCTGTATTATATAACGGGAAACGAAGCGTTGCCGACGCCGCTTTCGCAGGAAGAAGAAGCCGAAGTTCTCTCTCGGCTCGGCAGCGGCGACGAAACGGCGAAATCCGTTCTGATAGAGCGCAATCTGCGGCTTGTCGTGTACATAGCGCGCAAGTTCGACAATACGGGCATAGATACGGAAGATCTTATTTCGGTCGGAACGATAGGGCTTATCAAAGCCGTGAACTCGTTCGACACGTTCAAAAACATAAAATTGGCTACGTATGCGTCGCGCTGTATAGAGAACGAAATTCTCATGTATCTGCGCAGAATGGTGCGCGTTCGCTCCGAAGTTTCGCTCGACGAGCCGTTAAACGTGGACTGGGAAGGCAACGAGCTTCTGATGAGCGATATTCTGGGGACGGAACCCGATCTTGTAAGCAAAAATCTGGAAAATTCGGTGGAGCGTCAGTTGCTTTGGAATGCGATCTCGAAACTGAACAAGCGCGAAAAGGAGATAATGCAGATGCGCTTCGGTCTTATGGGTTTGCAGGAAAAAACGCAAAAAGAAGTCGCCGATATTCTCGGCATTTCGCAATCTTATATTTCGCGTCTTGAAAAGAAGATCATTTTCAGATTGCGCAAAGAAATCGCAAAAACTCTTTAACGCGAAAAAAGGCTTCTCCGCAAAGTATCGGGTGAGCCTTTTTTTGTAAACTTAACGGCGTTTTTGTTTACATAACGGTCGAATTATGCTAAAATTATTTTATGCGCATTTCGGGAGTCGACAAAAATTCGATAGGAGAAGAACTCGGTCTTAAAGCGGGCGACGAAGTCGTTTCGTTCGACGGATACAAAGCCGTCGATATTCTCGATTACGAATTTTACGACAGTTCCGAGAATTTTACGCTCGGAGTAAAGCGCGGCGAAGAAGAAACGCTGTTCGATATCGAAAAAGACCCCGACGAAAGTCTGGGACTCGAATTCGACAGGGAGATCCCGATCCGCGAGTGCAAGAACAATTGCATATTTTGTTTCGTGCATCAGCTTCCCGAAAACGAGCCGCTCAGAGATACGTTACGAGTTCGGGACGACGATTACAGGCACAGCTTTATAAGCGGCAACTACGTAACCCTTACCAATCTTTCCGATTTCGACGTCGAAAGAATAATAAGGTTGAAACTCTCTCCGCTCTATGTAAGCGTTCATACGGTCGACGATGATTTGCGCAATGTAATGCTCGGGATAAAGAGAAGCCGACCTATATTGCCGCTGCTTAAAAAGTTTTACGACGCGGGGATAGTCCTGCACACGCAGATAGTGTACTGTCCCGGGATCAACGAAGATCTCGAAAGGTCGATAACGGAGCTTTCCGAGATCTGCGCGACGCTTGCTATAGTTCCGGTGGGACTTACGAAAAACGCGAACCCGCGCTTGCGTCCCGTGAACAGATCGGAAGCGGAAAGAGTGATCGCGCTCACCGAAAAATATCAAGACAAGCTGCTAAAAGAAAAGGGTACGCGGTTCGTTTGGGCGTCCGACGAATTTTATATAAAAGCGGAAAGACCCGTTCCGGGCGGAGAAACGTACGAAGATTATCCGCAGATAGAAAACGGCGTGGGGCTGCTTGCGAAGTTCGAAGAAGATTTCGCTTTCGCGCTTAAAACGGCGAAAAAATGCAAAAATAAAGTCAGCGTGGCGACGGGAGTTTCCGCGTACGGGTTCATAAAGTCCCATGCTGAGATCCTGAATGAAAAGCTCGGGTGCGATATAAGAGTGTACAAAATCGAAAATAGCTTTTTCGGCAGTACCGTTACGGTCGCGGGGCTTGTGGTCGGACGCGATATATACGGTACGCTGAAAGGCAAAGATCTGGGCGAGCGTCTTATCATTCCGTCGGTAATGCTCAGAGAATTCCGGGACGTATTTCTGGACAATATGACGGTAAAAGAGCTCGGAGAAAAATTGAACGTTAAAATAACGGTAGCGGACAGCACGGGCGACGGGTTTGTGTACGCCGTAACCGATAAAGGATGATCATGAGTAAACCATTGGTGGCGGTCGTCGGCCGTCCGAACGTCGGTAAATCCACGTTCTTCAATAAAATATGCGGCAGACGGATATCGATCGTCAAGGATACGCCCGGAGTTACGCGCGACAGAATTTTTGCGGACGCCGAATGGTGCGGCTATAACTTTACGCTCATAGATACGGGCGGAATAGAACTCAAAAGCAACGACGAAATGTTTTCGCATATCAGAAAGCAAGCCGAAGCGGCAGTCGAAACGGCGGACGTCATATTGTTTTTCGTCGACGGCAAACAGGGGCTTGTTGCATCCGACTACGACGTCGCGGAAATATTGAGATCATCGGCAAAGCCCATAATTCTCGTCGTGAATAAACTCGACAATTTCGAAGTCGAAAAAACGTACGATTTCTATTCGCTCGGACTCGGGGAGCCTATTCCCGTTTCGTGCGAGCAATCCAAAGGGCTCGGCGACCTTTTGGACGAAGTGGTGAAACATTTCGACCGCGAAGAAGCGGAAGAAGACGGCGAAAGCATTAAAATAGCCGTGGTCGGCAAGCCGAACGTGGGCAAGTCGTCGATAGTAAACAAGTTGCTCGGTTTCGAGCGCGTTATCGTAAGTCCCGTAGCGGGGACCACGCGCGACGCGATCGACACGCCGTTCACCTATGACGGCAAAAAGTACGTGCTTATCGACACTGCGGGCATGCGCAGAAAGCGCGGCATAGAAGACGAAACCGTCGAAAGTTACAGCGTGATGCGCTCGATCGCCGCCGTAAGGCGCGCCGACGTCGTGCTTGTGGTAATGTCGGCGGAAGAAGATATTTCGGAGCAGGACGTGAGAATAGCCGGATTCGTGCATGAAGAAGGCAAGCCGTCCGTAATAGTCATGAACAAGTGGGATACCGTCGAAAAGGATACCCATACGATCGAGAAGTTCACCGACAAGCTGAATACGGATCTGAGTTTTATGGATTATTTCTCGTCGATCTTCGTTTCGGCTAAATCGGGTCTGCGCATAGAAAAGATCCTGAGTCTTGCGAACAAGTCCTATTTCAATGCGTCGCAGAGAATAACTACGGGTATTCTGAACGACGTTATCGCCGACGCGGTAGCCATGAACGAGCCGCCGTCGCCGCACGGCAGACGGTTAAAGATCTACTACGCAACTCAGCCCGCGTCGAATCCGCCCAAATTCGTGATATTCGTAAACGACGAAAAGCTCGTGCATTTTTCGTACAGGCGGTATTTGGAGAACTCTTTGCGCCGTGCGTTCGATTTCTCGGGCACTCCGATAAAACTCGTATTCAACAACAGAAAGGACGAAGACAAATGAGCGAAACGTGGAAAATAGTCATTCTCGCCGTTGCGTCTTATTTTTGGGGAAATATCAACGTCGCGTTGCTTATTTCCAAAATTCTCAAAGGCGACGTGAGAAAACTCGGGAGCGGCAATCCAGGGTCTATGAACATGACGCGTAATTACGGTTTGAAAATAGGCGTTCTTACGCTCACGCTCGACGCGATCAAGGGCGCGCTTCCCACGTTGCTCGGGTGGCTGTTTATAGGTTCTTCCGCGCCTGCGTTCACGGACAACAGGCTCGGCGCGTATATAGGCGCGTTCTGCGTTATTTTGGGACACGTGTTTCCCGTGTTTCTCGGTTTCAAGGGCGGCAAGGGAATAGCGAGTTCGATAGGCGTCTGCGTAGTCTTACAACCCATAGTCATTCTTATCACGTTCGCGTGCGCTTTCGTATTCATTCTGCTCACGAAAATGGGTTCCGTTTCGTCGTTTATGGCGATCTCCGTTCCGCTCGCGTACGAAGGTTTTTCGGTAGCTGTTTCGAACGCTCCCGAAGCCACGGCGGGCGCGATACTTATTTTCGCACTCTTCGCGCTGACGCTGTTCGCGCACAGGAAAAACATAGTAAGGCTTTTCA